>CALLZL010000531.1 GCA_937859575.1 uncultured Chloroflexota bacterium | reverse complement strand
ATCGTGCCGACGTTCACGTGCGGTTTGTTGCGCTCAAACTTCTGCTTCGCCATTGATTCTACTCTCCTGTATGCATTACGAGGGCCGGGTATGGGCGTGAGGCCCACCCCCGCGCCCCGCTGCTCTGTTTAGCCACGCCGCTTTTCAACAATCTCTTTGGCTAGATGATCCGGCAGCGCTTGATAATAGGCGAACTCCATCGACGATGTCGCACGGCCCTGCGTCGAGGAGCGCAGGTCGGTGGTATAGCCGAACATCGACGAAAGCGGCACATGCGCTTTGACTACCTGCGCATTCCCGCGAGCTTCCATTCCCTCGACCTGGCCACGGCGCGAATTCAGATCGCCTAACACCGTGCCGAGGAAATCCTCGGGTGTTACAACTTCGACCTTCATGATTGGTTCGAGCAGCACTGGTTTACCTTTACGGACACCATCTTTGAGTGCCATCGAAGCAGCAATCTTAAAAGCCATTTCCGATGAGTCGACTTCGTGGTATGAGCCGTCGTACAGCGTTGCTTTCAGATCGACAACCGGGTAGCCGGCAAGCACACCGGTGACCATCGCTTCTTTGATACCGGCCTCGACCGCCGGAATATATTCGCGCGGCACCGAGCCACCAACAATGCCATTCACGAACTCAAAGCCAGAACCAGGTGCCAACGGTGCAAACCGCACCCGCACATGGCCATACTGACCTTTACCACCCGTCTGACGGACGAACTTACTATCGATATCGGCATCCTGGGTAATTGCTTCACGATACGCAACCTGTGGTTTACCCTGGTTTGCCTCGACTTTATATTCGCGCCGCATGCGATCAACGATCACTTCGAGGTGCAACTCACCCATACCAGCAATAATCGTCTGCCCGGTCTCGTGATCGGTATAGACACGGAAAGTCGGATCTTCTTCGCTGAGCTTGCTCAACGCGATCCCCATTTTGTCCTGGTCGACCTTCGTCTTTGGTTCGATCGCAAGCTGAATAACCGGCTCGGGAAAGCGAATGCTTTCAAGCACAATCGGCGCATCGACATCGCAGATCGTATCGCCGGTGAAGCTTTGCTTCGGGCCGACCATCGCGGCAATATCGCCCGCATAGACGGCATCAATATCTTCGCGATGATTGGCGTGCATCTGCAAGATACGGCCGAGGCGTTCGCGCTGATTACGGGTAGTATTCAGCACATACGAACCTTTTTCGATCTTGCCCGAATAGACGCGGAAATAGGCCAGCTTGCCAACAAACGGATCGGCGACGATCTTAAAGACCAGGCCAGTAAACGGCGCCTCGTCACTCACTGCGCGCGTCAGGAGCTCAGCATCTTCCGCCTCGATATCCTGGCCGGGGTGCGTCCCACGGATGGCCGGGCGATCAAGTGGCGACGGCAAATAGTCGACCACTGCGTCGAGCATGCGCTGCACGCCCTTGTTGCGCAGCGAAGCACCACACAGCACCGGCACCAGTTTGCCCTCGATCGTCGCCTGCCGCAATGCACGTTTCAGATCCTCAACCGAGATCTCCATACCCTCAAGATACATGAGAGTCAGCTCGTCGTCGGTTTCGGCAATCGCCTCGATCATCGCGGCCCGCAGTGTCTCGGCAGTATCGGCAACCTCGGCGGGTATGGTCTCAAGTTCTTCGCGCTGGCCCTGATCATCGGTATAGATAATCGCCTTATTCTCGATTAGATCAACAAGGCCACGAAAGCGATCTTCCGAACCGATCGGCAACTGAATCGGCACGGGCTTGGCACCCAACCGATCGCGGATCATCTGGACAGTGCGCTCGAAATTGGCACCAATGCGATCCATCTTGTTGATAAAGCAGATCCGCGGAACACGATACTTATCGGCCTGTCGCCAGACTGTTTCGGACTGTGGCTCGACACCGGCGACCGCGTCAAATACCACAACCCCACCATCGAGAACCCGCAACGAGCGCTCCACCTCGACGGTAAAATCGACATGCCCGGGCGTATCGATAATATTGACGCGATGATCCTTCCAGGCAGCCGTCGTCGCAGCGGCGGTAATTGTAATACCGCGCTCACGCTCCTGCTCCATGAAGTCCATCACCGCTGTGCCTTCGTGAACCTCGCCCAGCTTATAGGTGCGACCGGTATAGAACAGGATGCGCTCAGTCGTCGTCGTCTTACCCGCATCAATATGTGCAATAATTCCGATATTTCGGATCCGCTCAAGCGGAACTTCGCGAGCCATCTGTTCTTTCTCTCCTCTGCTCGACGTCTCTCACTCCGGCTGCAGCCAGTACCTTAGAGAAGCCAATCGATCTCACGCGACTAGAACCTGCCGTAGTGCGAGAATGCTCTATTCGCTTCAGCCATACGCTGAACATCTTCTTTACGTTTGATCGTGTTGCCGGTGTTGTTGTATGCATCGATCAACTCTGAAGCAAGCCGTTCATGCATCGGCTTTCCGCTACGCGAACGAGCCGAAATCAACAACCAGCGCATCGCCAACGACTGACGCCGATCACTCTTGACTTCGACCGGCACCTGGTAGGTGGCACCACCAACCCGGCGCGGCTTGACTTCAATTGCCGGGCCGGCATTGCGTACGGCAATCTCGAACACTTCGAGCGGTGTCTTGCTCAGACGCTCGGCAGCGATTTCGAGCGCACCATAGACGATCTTCTCGGCCATGCGCTTCTTGCCGCGCTGCATCACCTTATTGATGAACTGCTGGAGCGGGACGCTGGCATAGCGGGCATCCGGCTCGGGAATTCGTTTCTCAATCTTGCCACGACGGGGCATCACTCACCTCGTTATGCAGGTTTTGTATTACTCTATCGGCCGCTTTGTGCGGGAACCGTACTGTCGATCTCCCCGGTGTACCGAGGCCATACGAACGACCCTTAGCGCTTCTTCGTCGGGACGCCGCTCGTCTTCTTGGTGCCGTACTTCGAACGCCCTTGCTTGCGATTGGCAACCCCCTGAGCATCGAGCGTACCGCGCACAATGTGATATCGCACACCCGGCAGATCTTTCACACGACCACCGCGGATGAGCACCACTGAGTGTTCCTGCAGGTTATGCCCTTCACCCGGGATATACGCCGTTACTTCCATGCCGTTCGATAGCCTGACACGAGCGATTTTGCGCAGCGCCGAGTTTGGCTTCTTTGGGGTCATTGTCTTCACCTGCGTGCAGACGCCCCGCTTAAACGGCGCACCTTTCCCACGCGTCAGCTTCCCCTTCAACACATTGAGGTTGAAGCGTAGTGCGGGCGCCTTGACCTTCTTGATCACCGGCTTGCGTGGCTTACGAACCAGCTGGTTGATAGTCGGCATACTTCGTTATTCCTCCTCAGAAGACCAGGACAACCGCGTATGTAAGACGCGGCAACAACATTACAGGCAACAGTAGCTCTCGAACACAAAAAAAATGACGTGCCCCTTTCTGGTCGCGACACTGGCCGCGCCTAAGATCGGGACATACATTACGAGCGCGTTCAAAAATGCTGGCGATTCCGCGCAGCGATTGAGGAGTATAGCATAGCCTGATACGCCTGTCAAACCGTTTGAAACGTATTTCCGCTCACAATATCTCGGTTAGTTGTAGGGCAAGCAACAGAATTCCACACCTAACCGGCTCGCGCTATACTACACGCGGAGTCGCTTCAGACAGGTAAAGGCGTTATGTTACAACGAATCATCATGCTCGGCTTGCTGGTATTAAGTACTGCCTGCAGCACAACCGACGCCGTGCCGCAGGCGATCCAGCCAACAGTGACGATCGGGGCGCCGATCATGACACCCACGATGATGCTTGCACAGGAAGCTGTAGCTAGTGCCACGCCGACGCTTATCAATATTCCCACTCGTATGCCGCCGCGTATTGATGCCGGTGGGGTTGCCGATCAGCCGGGGGATGGGCTGTTCGAATATCTATGGCCGGAATTCCTGCCGGAGGGGATGCAGCTTTCGTCGGGTGAAACGCGGGTTGCACAGGAAGGGGAGATTGGCGCCGGCGAGATCGGCTTCTTTGTGCTGACATTTCAGGATGGTGGCCGCAAACTAGTCGTTGGGGGCGGGGCAACCGATGCAATTCCGCTGAGTGGGCGAATCGAGAGCCTGATGATCGGCAATCGCCCGGCCCGGCGCGTCAGTGGCGACATTGGGGAAATGATCGTTTTTGAGCGGGTTCAGGGCACACTCTTCGTCTTTGGCATTGGGATGACACGCGATGAACTGGAGCAGGTGGCCGCATCGCTGACCCCTATCGACATTCGCGAATTGCGTGAGAAGGTCGTGCCGTAGCTACCAGTTCGACAACGCTCGATGCCCAGAGAGCAGCCGTTGCTGAGGTACATTGGTGTTATCGACAAGCCAGCGTTCGATCCACCCGATAGCCGGCGGTTGTTCCGAGGCCGGCACATACCGAACCAGATACCAGCCGGCATGGTCGTCGCGCAGGATCTCGACCAATTGCTCGGCGCGCACAACCACGACCCGTTCACTCCGCACATCCGGCTGTTGCTGGAGGGTCGTATAGGCACCGGCAGCATCGATAAAGACACGACCGGTGCCGGTATAGTCGGCGAGCACACCGGCAACCTGGCGGCGATCGAGATAATCGCGCAGCAGCAATCCCTCGGTCTGGACAGCTCCATCGATCACAAGTTGATACAACCCCGTATCGCTGAGTGGTGGATCAGGTTGATGGATCACGAGTTCGACACGTGATGGGGCCAGCGAAAGTATGGAGACTTTCAGCCGGCGACCATTCTCACCGATAAAGGCGAAGGTATCGGCCAGATCAAGATCATTGCCTGTCAGTATTACCGTCAGCGGTAGCACCGATACATGCGCAGCCGCCGGCTCGATCAGATCAACAATCGGTAGCAGCACCGGTTGTGCTGTCGGCTCCGGTTCAGCAACAACAACCGCAGCAGGCCGTGGTGTCGGGCGTGCCACCGCCGGCGGTTCATCGCGGAATCGCCAGCCCGCAACAGCGATGGCAATCAGGATGCCGACAATAAGTGTTGCAACCAGCATTCGTGGCACCCGGCGGTATTGCCGGATCGATGGGGATGCTACGATCGGCTGGTTGGCAGTAGCTGAGAAGAGCACAGTCGGAATGATATCCGCCCGTTGCACAACATCCGGGGCGGCGAGGGTCACATCGGCAGGGTCAACGCGACCAGGTTCGGCAACCTGGATGCGTAGCGGATGACGCTCAACAGCCCGATCGGCCTTTGCAGGTGCCACAATCGAGGGCGGAGCAACACTCACCCGTACCGGTTCCATATCGACACGCCGGGCGGCTGCAACCCATTCATCAGGCGTTGCCGGCGTCGCGAAGCGTGCGTGGTCGAGCAGTAAGCGCAGTGCTGCGGCATTAGCCGGGCGATCCTCAGGATTCAGAGAAAGCGTCTGACTCAATGCGGCGCTTACCCCGGCAGGAATGCGGGGATTCAGATCAGCGACTGCAATAAGAGGATCAGGCATACCGCGCAGCATGGCGGCGGCACGGGTCAGGGCATCGATCGGGCGTAAACCGGTGAGCAAATGATGAAGTGTTGCGGCTGCAGCATACAGATCACTACGCTCATCGGTTGCTGTGCCGTGGATCTGTTCGAGGGGCGCATAGAATGGCGTATAACCGGTAACACTGCCGCCAGTCGTCACACGCGAAAGCAGCGAAGCACTCTTGGCGAGACCAAAGTCGAGCAACACCAGATCACCGGTGGCCGTCAGCTTGAGGTTCTGGGGTTTGATATCACGATGCAGTACCGGGGGCTGGTGGCAATGCAGGTATTCGAGCACCCGCAGCAACTGTGCCGCCCAGGGCATGACCTGCTGCACCGTAAAGGGGGCACCGCGCTGTTCGAGTGATATGCCGAGATCATCACCGGGAATATACTCCATAACCAGATACTGGCCGCTCTGATCAATAAAATAGTCGATCACCTTTGGCAATGAGGGATGACGCAGGCTGGCAAGACGGTGAGCCTCACGTTCGAAGGCCCGGCCGGCGCGATCACCGCCGAGCGTCGTCTGTTTGAGCGCCACCAGGGTATTGAGGCGGGTATCGTGCGCCTCGTAGACTGCGCCCATACCACCATGCCCAATCAGGCGAACCACCATATATCGCTCTTGAAGAAGCGTACGAGCCGAAAGCATAACGATGTTCCTATGCTTTGTTATTCATCAGCGCCAGTATAAAGTTAGCCGGGGGTTAAGAGAGTTGCTGTATTGGTTCATGTTCATAGCAAGGCTGTATGTTTATGACAGCGCATCGTAAAGGCATGCGGCGCACTTCGCCGCCGCGAGATCAGCCGGGCGAGTCATACCCAACACCAATGGAAAGGGCTTGTATGCTATAATCAGGCCATAGTGTTACCCTTCGTAGATCACGAATGGTCACTTCTCCCTCACATGGAAAGCGAGGATGCCATGACCGATCCCAAAACGCTCATCGAAGAGCGCCTGGCACGGAATACCTGGGGGTTACTTGGAACTCAGGGGTATATCCTGGGCCTGGATGTCGGAAGTTACGGTCTGCGCGCATCTCTTATTGACCTGCATAGCCACAAGTATATGAGCCTGCATCGCGACACCAACGATCGCAGCCCACAACTCGTCGATCAGGCAATAAACCTGGGGCAGCAACTGTTGCATGACGCGGGGGTTACGGCGGGGCGGCTCGTACGGGTTGGTGCAGGTTTTGGCGGCCCGATCGACGCCCGGCACGGGATCATACTGATGTCGCCGCGTGCTGAGGGCTGGGAGCGTTACCCGCTGCGTGAGCGGCTCGAGGATGCCTTCGATGCAGCAGTCGTTGTCGACAACGACGCCAATTTGATCGCCCTTGCCGAAGCAACCTTTGGTGTCGGGCATGATGCCCAGCATCTGTTCTATATTCATCTCAGCAGTGGTGTCGGTGGTGGGCTGGTGTTGAATGGCCATCTCTACGAGGGGGCCACGACAACCGCCGGTGAAATCGGCCATGCAGCCGTTGGTCTCTCCGATCCGGCACGGCCGGGGCAGCCACCGCGCACCCTCGAACAGCAACTATCGCTCAGCGGATTAATGCGGCGAGCAGCTGAACTGGGGCTCGAGACCAACCGGCTCGAAGAGATCTTCGGCGATCATCCGGCGGCAAAGCAGGTTGTGCATGAAGCCATCGAGCAGCTTGCGGCAACGCTGGCGCAAATTAGTGCACTGCTTGATCCGCAGATGATCGTGATTGGTGGAGTCGTGGCGCGCAGTGGCGGTGATCGATTTATCAATGCCGTCAGCAGTCGCATGCAGAGCTTCCTCGACAAACCAGTTGAGCGCAAGATCGCAGTTGTGCCGGCCATGCTTGGCTTCGATAGTGTCGCAATCGGAAGCGTAGCGTTGGCATTGCAGAGCATGCAAGAGTAGCGGGCTGCTCGCGTTTGCACCTGCCCGACGCTCATGATATACTGATTAACAATATGCGCAGCAATGGCGCGAGCCTTGCTGCGCATCACTTCATGGTGGTGATGGAGCGAGGCGAAAGCATGATGGACGGAAAGAACGTCATTTACGGCGAGACGGCACTGGATCGGCTTGTACAAGAGTTGCGAGCCAACGGGCAGCCACAGGATATTACCTGGTTGACGGAGCGTTATCTTGAGATACTCCGTGAACTCGTGCAGGCGGAGGAGCAGACGGCATGAGCGAGCAAGTCCGATTTGAGGGAACCAACGAGCAGGCCGCAATCGCCGAACTGGTTTTCAAGGTGATGGTGACACAGGGAGCATTTTTTGGTGTCAGTGCACCCATCCGCCAGACATTGACCAACCTCGCCGATTTTTTTGCCGGCCAGCGTAAAGCCGAGCCAAAAAGCGTGGCACAGGAGATCGACGCAGCTTTACAGCTCAATGGCGAGATCTTCATTCGTGAAGAGCGCGATGGCGAGGTCTTCTATATCACCACGCGCAGCGGATCGCCACGCAACGGGCCGAAAATCGACACCCATGCATTTCGTCAGCGATTGCACGATCCCGAGAACCCGCTGCCGGTTGATGATATCAGTGTTGTTGTCACGACGACACGCCCGGCGCTGACGACGGTTGAGCCGGTGTTTATCTCGGATTACTGGCAGCAGCAGGCCGGCCTATTGCCGATGCCGGTGGGTGATGAGCAGGCTGCTGACGAGGCAGTGACAATCACTTCTGAAGAAGAGGCTGCTGTGTCGACGCCAACAACCGAGGCGATTGCCGAGGTCGCCGAACCGGTTGCCGTCGCAGATATTGCGCCGGTGGCACCCACCGTAAGCACACCGATACCGATCAACACCGTGATCACCCTACCGAATGGGGTGCAGATCGACCTGCGGCGACCGGTTGCCGATCTCATGGTGCAACATGGGGCGGCGCTGACAAACCTGTTGCGTTCGGCAATCGACGCTGATCCACTGCGGCGGATGGTCACCTTCGGTTCGCAGGTCTTTCCTGAAGCAACCGTGGCCAACTTCGGCAAGAATGATCTGCGGCGGATCAGTGACTATCTGAAAGAGACCGGTGAACCATTACTCGACACCCAAATCATCGCCGACATCTTCTACCACAACCCTCGCCAGAACGATTACGAGCCGTTCCGCTTCGCACTCAACTACCGGTTGAGTCGCGAAAAGGACTTTGAGTTTGTCGGTGTAGAAGGGGCGCGCCTCTGGTCGGTACGCGGGTTGCCGGCAATCGGCACCAAGCGTGTCAAGGCCAGCGAAATGGGGCAGATCACCGGGTATCTCGAAGAAGGTTTCGACGACAGCCTGGCCGATCAGAGTGTTGATCTGATCCGCAAGAATGGATCGCTGACACATATTCTCAGCTTCTTCGAATGGGAATACGGGATCCTGCCGTATTCACGAGCACTTGGTGCCCTGCTGCCGACCGCATTGCTGGGAGATCAGCGGACATCGGTATTGCGTTTTGAGTTCCCGCAGCACTATACAAGTGTACTGGCCGAATTACGCTACCCGACGGGTAATCGAGGCGGCTGGTTGCAAGGGCTTGAAGCCGCATTCCATGAGTATCTGGTGCCGGGCGCGATGATCACCATTGCGCGCAGTAGCGAACCACATATCTTCAGCGTGACCTACGAAGAGCAGGCCGAGGATGAGGATCGCATTCTGGCACTCGACGAAACCAAGAAGACGCCGAAGTTCACCTTTACCAACATGATCTACAGCTGTGTCGTTGACAGCGACATGCTGGTAAACCAGCAGCAGTATGGTCGATTGCGCAACCTGAAGGCCTTCCCGATGAGCGAACGGCGCAAAGGTGATGTGATGCTTGAGCATGTATTCCAGACCATCGGGCAACCTGTGGGGACACGTGCTGAGCCACGGTACGAGGCGAACATCACCCAATTGTATGTCGGCCTCAATGTGTTACGCCCGGCGTCGCGGGAGTATCTGGCACATCTCCTGGCGGAGGGTGAGCACATCGAGCCAGGTGCGAGCAGCGATACCTGGCAATACAGCCCGCCCCCCGAGCCGGATACGGGAGAGGAAGAGGACGACGAGTTCGACTACGACGACGACGAATAGCCACACAGACTGCGCCGGCTCGGACATCCGAGCCGGCGCAGTTGCCTTACCCAATGATCTTTCACCTGATACTCATCGACCTCGCCGTACGGTATTGCATCAGCGTGTCTTGGCCGAGGAACAACGAGGTAGTGATATGAACAACACTGAACCACCTGACATCAGTGTATTACTGGCGACGATCGGCGCACCGCGGCATGCGTTGACAATGCGTGAATTGAAGCCGCTCTCGGCAATTGCCCCCGAAGAGTATCGACAGTTTCAGTTGGCCTGGCGCAAGATTGCCGTGGAGCGCCGGTTAATGATCGTGCAGGCACTGGTTGACCTGGCCGAAGATAATGTCGATCTCGATTTTCGCCAGATCTTGCGCTGGTGCCTGGAAGATGAGCAGGCTGATGTGCGCTTGCGGGCAATTGAAGGATTGTGGGAGCATGAAAGCCCGGCGTTCATGCGGCAATTGATCACAATGATGCGGTCGGATCCGGCCGAAAGTGTGCGAGTTTCAGCCGCAACCGCACTCAGCCCATTTGTGTATCGAGCGGTCATGGGAGAGATCGACGAAGATAGTGCACTGCCGCTGTATACGGCACTGGTCGAGATACTCGATGATCAGCGGCAGCCGGCCGAACTACGACGGCGCGCACTCGAAAGCGCCGGTTATTTCGCCGATGAAGCCATCGAGGCACAGATCGCCAGGTATTATGCCAGTAATGATCAGTTGTTGTGCGAAAGTGCTTTGATGGCCATGGGGCGCTCGATGCTCAGCCGCTGGCTGCCGATGATCGCCGGCGAACTGGTGCATACATCACCGGCACGGCGCTATGAAGCCGCCCGTGCAGCCGGTGAGTATGGTGAGGATGGCCGCAGCCTGGTGCCGCAGCTCGTACCATTGCTGAACGACACCGACAACGAAGTGGCCGAAATGGCGATCTGGGCACTGGGGCAGATCGGCGGCAGTGCGGCACGCCGTGCGCTCCAACAGATGAGCAACAGCCGGCACGAGGCACGCCGACAGGCGGCGATCGAAGCACTTGAGGAGCTCGAACTCGAGGGCGGCTCCCTTGGTGGCGACTGGCGGCAGGGGAAAGAACGGCAGAACTGACATGCAACTTGACACCTACAAGCAGATCCGCAACACCTACCGCCACGTCTATCTCTCGCCGCACCTCGATGATGCGGCACTTTCGTGCGGGGGCCTGATTGCTGTGCAATGCGCCGCCGGCGAAGCTACGCTGGTGATCACGATCTGCAGCGCTCCGCCCGACGACCGGCCCTATAATGCGGTTGCCCAGGAATTCCATGGCCAGTGGAAACTCACATCCGATGATATCGTCGGCCAGCGCAAGGAAGAAGACCGGCAGGCTATGGCGATCCTGGGGTGCGATTTTGTCTGGGCAGAGCGCCTCGATGCTATCTACCGCTGCCCGGAAGCGTATGTGAGCCGTGAGACACTTTTCGCACCCCCGATCGATACGGATCCACTAATCGCCGACATGGCGGATCTGATTATCGATCTACGGCAACGACTGCCGCATGCAACCTTCTATGCACCGCTCGGGGTTGGCAATCATGTTGATCATTTGATTCTCTTTGATGCTGTATGCGCCTATGCCGGCGTTGACCTGGCATTTTATGAGGATGTTCATTATGTCATGCGCCAGGGGGCACTCGAACAACGTCTGGCGGCGCTACCGGTACCACTCGAATCGCAAACATTGGTGATCGACAGCGGCCTCGATCAGCGCATCGCAGCCATTGCCGCATACGAAAGCCAGGTTGGCGAACTATTTGGTGGGGTTGAGGCAATGGCCAGGCAGATCCGCAGCTATGCCGAGCGGCTACAGCCGGCAGGCGGATCGGCAGGCGAGCGGATCTGGCGGCGTACCGCAGAGCGATCGCCAGCGTGACGAACCGTGGCACGATACATAACCCACACGAATGGGATGCTTTTGTCCAGCAACATCCCGATGGTCACCTCTTGCAGTTGTGGTGTTGGGGGCAACTGAAAGAACAGGCCGGTTGGCACGCACACCGGTATGTTGTGCGGAATACGGCCGGCCAGATCATGGCCGGAGCGCAGCTCCTGCTGCGGCGTCGCTGGGGATTCGCGGCGGCGTATGTCCCACGTGGGCCGCTGTTCAGCGGCGACGCCCAATACGACGCGCAACTCTGTGCCGAGCTTGAGCAGGCGGCACGCCGTAGCCTGGCGGTGTTCCTGCGCTATGAGCCAAACATCTGCACCGATGAAGCTGCCGCCATACCAGTTGCGGCTCTGCTGCAGCGGCGCGGCTATCGAGATGCGCTGCCGATCCAGCCACTAGCAAGCATTCGGCTTGACCTGACACCATCGACAGAGCAGATCCTGGCCGCCATGAGCAAAGGGCATCGTGCCGACATCCGGCGTGCAGCGCGCAATGGGGTGGTGGTGCGTACCGGTGATCGTCAGGATCTTGATCGGTTCTATACGATTCTGCACGCAACCGCAACGCGGGCGCATTTCGGCATTCATACGCCGGCATACTATGCAGCGGTTCTCGAAAAGCTTGGCAGCGCGGCACAACTCTGGCTGGCCGAAGTTGATGGGGTCGCCCAGGCAACCGCGATCACAGCGGCCGGGCCGATTGATGCAGTATACCTGTATAGTGGTTCGACCGCCGATGGATTGCGGAGCGGTGCCCAGCATGCGATCCAATGGGAAGCGATCCGCTGGGCACAGGCACGCGGGTGCCGGCGCTACGACTTCTGGGGCATTCCAGCAGCATTTACCGCCACCGACGAAGCGGCGGCACACGCAGACCCGCTCTATGGTGTCTATCGCTTCAAGAAAGGGTTTGGCGGTCGTATCGTGCGTTTTATGCCAGCTTATGATCGCGTCTTTCTCGCACCGCTGTATGCATTCTGGCGGCGGCGGGCAACGGCAGCATAAGCGGTGGGGAATATAGAGGAGTGGATCAGTGACGAGTTGCGAAGATCAACTTGAGGAAGCGCACCGACTCACAGCCTGGTTGCAGCAGGAACTAGAACGTCAGCGCGCACTCAACAGCGAGATGCGCCGCGCCGTTGCCGATCTGGCGCGTGCATTCCAGGAATCGCTGGCCCGCGCCCACGACGCCGCCGAGAGCGGCGACATGCAGCGCGTACGACGCATAACCCTCGAAAACCGTGACGCATGGCAGCAGTATCTGCAGCAGATCATTGTTGCCGCACAGACCAGAAAAGAAGAGTCGGAGCAGAGGTAGCAGTATGATTCGTGCGGTGCTTTTCGATATGGGAGGAACCGTGCTCGACTTTGTGCGTCATGGAGCGCGCTCGTGGCGTGAGTGGGAGAGCCGCGGTATTCAGGGTTTGTACCGCCACCTGCTGGCACAGGGGCACAGGCTGCCCGCCGAAGAGGCATTTGTCGCGGTCATGTTTGAGCGTCTGGCTGAGGGCTGGAATGGCGCACGGCAAGGAACCGCGAATCTACAGGCAATTGACTGGCTGACCGCCGGAGTAGCCGAATATGGCATCACCCTTGATGAGGCCGCTGTTGCCAATGCCCTGATGGCCTATATTCAGCCGTTGCGCGATGGTGTTCATGCCATCGACGGGGCGGCATCCGCGCTGGCCGAACTCCGCACGAGCGGCATGTCGATCGGGCTGATTTCGAATACCTTCTGGCCGGCAGCCGTACACCTGGAAGATTTGAGCAATCTGAAGCTGTTGCCCTATTTTGATCACACACTCTTCTCGGGTGATGCCGGTATCTGGAAGCCACGGCCCGAAATTTTCGACAGTATGCTCAAACGATTGGATGTTACTGCCGACGAAGCGATTTTTATCGGCGACAACCCGCACGACGATATTGCCGGTGCCCAGCAGGCCGGCATGCGAGCCTGTTGGATACGCAACACCATCTTCACCGCAGCAGATATACAGCCAGACGCGATCATTGAACGGTATGCCGATCTGCCGGATCTGATCAGCCATTGGTGAATCACCCCGTTACTTGCGTCGCCAGCCGGTGGTGCGGGTTAGCCAGCGGATCAGGCCGGGAGCCAGGGCATTGAGCAGATAGAGTGCATGCAGCATGGGCGGTGCGAGAATGAGTTCATCTCCACGCTGAATGCCGCGCAAGATCGCTGCCGCCGCATGGTGTGGCGTTATCGGCGGTAGCAGCAGGCGTGCCAGGCCGGGGATTCGTTCGGCAACGCCGGGGTTGTGTGCATAGTAACCCGACGACACCTGGCCGAGGATGACGGTGCTGACACAGACGCGAGTGCCATGCAGATCGGCACGCAGCGCCTCGGCGAACCCCCGCAACGCCCAGCGAGCGGCCGTATACCCGGTAGCGCCGGGCCAGGCCACCAGTGCCGCCGGCGAATTGACATAGACCAACCGGCCGCTATTGCGCTGCAGCATCGCCGGCAGCAAGGCACGTGTCAGGTAGAAAGCGGCAAAATAGGGCATCGCCATAAGCGAAACAACCTCGGCAGGGGTTGTTTCGTCGCTTGTAAGCCAGCGCCCCGAGCCGGCATTGCTGAGGAATATGTCGGGTGGGCCGGCAGCAGCCAGTAGTGCCGTTCCGGTTGCCGCAACAGCCGCCGCATCCGTGAGATCTACCGGGTAGGCGGTCGCCTGTGCACCGAGCGCACACGCCTGTGCTGCGACACCTTCGAGGGCGGTGCGGGTACGAGCCAGGAGCGACAGCCGGGTGCCGCTACGAGCCGAAATCAGGGCTGCCGCCGCGCCTATCCCCGACGAAGCACCAGTAATCACGATATGGGTATCCTGCACGACATGTTCCTTCCAGATTGTTCCGTCCATGCTGCACGATTCAACAGGGCATGCACAACATCAGCTCCGGTGGTGGTTTGGGCGGCGCAGCCGCCCTAGCACGATCAATAGGGCGTCGTCAAAGTCCTTGAGGCTCCGCCTCAAACTCCGTTTTCTGGGTGTTTCTGGCGGCTTCGCCGCCAGAAACACCCAGAAAAGAATATTCGGGGGCGGCTTCGCCGCTGTTGTGTCCGTTGGGGGCGACCCCTTTGCGCTACCGTGTAGAACGTCCGTCA
>CALLZL010000530.1 GCA_937859575.1 uncultured Chloroflexota bacterium | reverse complement strand
CTCAACGGTCGCATGCAGCGCCGAACCCGGTTCGCGGGTGAGGAAGATGCGTGAACGCAGCTCATCGAGCTTAACGGTTGCCCGCCCGGCCCATTCATCATCCGGTGCGACGATCACACTCAGATGATCAACCAGAAACGGTGTAACGATCAGGTCGTCGTGTTCGGCCGGCGAACCGACCAGTGCCAGTTCGACGGCACCGGCGGCGGTGAGGGCCAGCAGCTCGGTGGTGTTGCCGGCGATCACGCGCACCCGATTCTGCGGGAAGATCTCGCGATAGCGCCGCAATAAGCGCGGCAGCAGGTAGGTCGCCAGGGTATGCCCAGCACCGAGGCGTAGGGTTCGATCCACCACCCCGGCAGTGGTGCGGGTTTCGCTGGCGGCTTCATCGGCCAGTGCCAGCAACCGTTCGGCATACCCCAAGAGCGTCTCGCCGGCGGCAGTGAGGCGCAGCCGGCGAGTATGGCGCTCGATCAGTGCTGTACCGATCTGGGTTTCGAGCAGCGCCAGTTGCTGCGAAACAGTCGGCTGGGTCATAGAGAGCACGTCGGCAGCACGTGTGAAGCCACCAGTACGTACAATCGTGACGAAGATCCGGAGTTTGTGAAGATCCAACGTAGTCTTTCAATCAAGTAAATGCGACCCGGTCGATCACCATGGCGGCAAAGAGGAGCGCAAGATACAGGAGCGAGTATTTATACAGGCCCCATGCCGCCGATACTTCGGTAGCGCGCATGAGCCTGACGGCATAGTAGAGGAAGATTGCACCGAGAGCCAACGCCGCCAGCAGATACGGCACACCGAGCAGGCCGAACGGCAGCGGCAGGATCGTGAGCGCCAGCATCATGATCGAATAGAGCACGATCTGCCGCTTTGTTTCGCTGTCGCCCATCACCACCGGCAGCATCGGCACACCGGCACGCGCATAATCCTTCTGGCGGATCAGCGCCAGCGCCCAGAAGTGCGGCGGTGTCCAGTAGAAGATAATGACCCACAGGATCAGGGCTGCCGGCGAAACAGTGCCGGTTACGGCGGCCCAGCCGACCAGTGGTGGGAAGGCACCGGCACCACCGCCGATCACAATATTGTTGATCGAGGTGCGCTTGAGGATGATTGTATAGATCACAACATAGTAGAGCAAGCCGGCCAGTGCGAGCAGTGCCGCCGCCCAGTTGACGAACAGCACCAGGATGGCAAAGGCGATCACACCCAGCACGCTGCCGAGCACTGCGGCATGCCATGCCGGGATGCGCCCGCTGGGGATCGGCCGGCGGCTGGTACGACCCATATTGATATCGATATCTTTGTCGAAGTAGCAGTTGAGCGCATGCGAACCGGCCGCCATCAACCAGCCGCCGAGTGTCGTCCAGAATACCAGGCTGAGTTCAGGAACACCCGCCGGCGTGATATACATACTCGTGATGGTGGTGAAGATCAGCAGCGATATGACCCCCGGCTTGGTCAGGCTGATATAGTCTTTCAGCAGCGATGGCCGGCCCGAGAGCAGGAGGCGGTCGCTGGCACCGCGTGCATCGGCGGGTGGGGTGGTGCCGGTATACGGCAGGCGTTGGAGCAAGGTTGCCTGCACAACCAGGGTGCCCCAGGCAGCTGCCCCAACCGCCAGGTGTAACAGGCGCGCCGCTTCGGTCGGCAATGCAGCCCCGATCTGGGCCAGGGCGATCAGAGCTGCCCCAACCAGATGCCCGCCGAGGGTCAGCCCCAACGCCCAGCCGGCAACGGCGCGTAGGGCGGGAGCCTGGCCGCTGCGCCAGATGCGCCAGGTGATAATGACGATCAGGATGGTCGCCAGGCCGGCGGCGATCCGATGGCTGACGGCGATCGCGGCACTTTCGTTGCCGGGGGTACAGAGCGGCCATGCCAGGCACTGCCAGAGCGCCCCGCTGCCGGTGGCCAGCACCCCAAGCACAAGAGCAATGTATAACAGCAGCACAGCCCCAAGGGCCATGCCGAGGCTAACACGCCGGGCCGCCGCTGCCCGCCCGCCAAGCCGGATGGCTTCCGCCGGCGTGCGCAGCACCGTCAGGAGCGCCAGTGCGAGCCCGAGTGCAAGCAGCACCAGGCCGCCGGCCAATGCTCCGGTTACATCCGGCAGCATCAGGCTCCAGATTGCGGCAATGAAGAGAAGAATGATCGCCGACGCACCGATCAACATGCGGCGCGGTGTGTTGGAGGTTGGTATAGTGTGCATACGTCATCAATTCAGGAGGCTGCTGCAACGCAACGACGAACGCCCGACGGCATGCGCCTCATCGAAAAACATGCACATGGCAGGTGGTGAAATCAGCAGCGCGAGTGTAGCATACCACCCGGCATGTGTCAAAAGTCACAAGCGCTGTTTGATACGGATTCAGACGATCACGGCATGGATTTCACGCGGGCCATGCACCCCGAGCGCCAGGGTCATTTCGATGTCGGCGGTGCGGCTCGGCCCGGTGACGAGGGGCAGCGCGCCCCCCCCGGCGAAGAGATGCCGCGCGTACTCGCCTTTGAGGCGTGCAAGAGCTTCGCCAAGGCCGCGCACCAACTGATCGCGGCGGACAATCGCAATATAGATCGGGGCGAGCAATGAGGCCAGCCGTGGCCGCCCCGGCCCGCTGTGCACCACCAGTGTGGCGCTCTCGGCAATTGCAATATCGATCCCGCTGATACAGGCGGTAGCCGGTTCGAGTTGCTGTAATGCAGCGGCACGGGTGCCGGCATCGCGCTCGATTGCAACGGTATGCCGTGTGACACCGAGGGTGTTGAGGAGGGTATCAAGGCCGCCCAGGCCGATCTGCGCGTCTTCCCATGTGATCGCAGCCTGCACCTCGCCGGCCGCCAGGATGCTGCGGATCACTTCAAGCGCCTCTTCTTCGTCGGCACATACATGCGCGTAGGCCGAAAGTTTGCGCAACTCGGCGGCAAACAGTTCCGCCAGATCGGTTTCGTATATTGGGTGCACATGCGTCGGCGGTGTGTGTGATCCGGCGGCAGCCTCATGCTCAAGTATGGGGCGGTTCTTTTCGAGCCCGCTGCGAATTCGAGCAAGCATACGCTCGCGGGGTGTGGTCATGGTGGGTGCTCCTATGAGGGACAAAGGAACAAAGGAACAAAGGAACAAAGGAACAAAGGAGCGAAGGAACAAAGGAGCGAAGGAGCGAAGGGACAAAGGAGCGAAGGAACAAAGGAGCGAAGGAACAAAGGAGCGAAGGGACAAAGGAGCGAAGGGACAAAGGAGCGAAGGAACAAAGGAGCAAAGGAGCGAAGGGACAAAGGAGCGAAGGAACAAAGGGACAAAGGAGCGAAGGGACAAAGGAGCGAAGGGACAAAGGGACAAAGGAGCGAAGGAACAAAGGGACAAAGGAGCGAAGGAACAGACCAATGATATCTCTGTTCTCAGTTCTTTTGTTCTCAGTTCTTTTGTTCTCAGTTCTTTTGTTCTCAGTTCTTTTGTTCTCAGTTCTTTTGTTCTC
>CALLZL010000529.1 GCA_937859575.1 uncultured Chloroflexota bacterium | reverse complement strand
TACCCGAGGGGAGCTACAGTACCGATCCGAACGGTGCGCAACGTATCCGCGAATTCCGCGAGATGGTGCGCGGCCTCAACCGCGCCGGCCTGCGGGTGGTGATGGATGTCGTGTATAACCACACCGCTGCTGCCGGGCAGAACGAGAAATCGGTACTCGACCGCGTCGTGCCCGGCTATTACCACCGCCTCAATGGCGATGGGGTGATCGAAACCAGCACCTGTTGCCAGAATACCGCCACCGAACATGCCATGATGGAAAAATTCATGGTCGACTCGCTGGTACTCTGGGCAAAAGCCTATAAGGTCGACGGCTTCCGCTTCGACCTGATGGGCCACCATATGCGCGACAACATGCTGCAGGTGCGTGCAGCACTCGACGCACTCACCCCACAGCACGACGGTGTCGATGGCACAAAGATCGTGTTGTATGGCGAGGGATGGAACTTTGGCGAAGTAGCCGACGGCCGGCGCGGTATCAATGCCACCCAGCGCAACATGGCCGGCAGCGGTATCGCCACCTTCTCGGATCGGCTGCGCGATGCGGTTCGCGGTGGCGGGCCGTTCGACAGCGGCGAAGGCGCCCGGCGGCAAGGATTCATCAACGGCCTGTACTACGACCCGAACAGCCTGTTCCAGGGTACGGCCGCCGAGCAGCGTGCCAGGCTGCTGCACCTGACCGACCTGATCAAGATCGGCATGGCCGGCAATCTGGCCGATTACACAATCACCGACAGCCGGGGGAACCAGACACGCGGTGAGGATATCGACTATAACGGCTCACCGGGCGGCTATACCCGCGATCCACAGGAGGTTGTGAGCTATATCGAGGCACACGACAACGAAACCCTGTTCGATGCACTGCAACTCAAGGCACCGGCAAGTGCCGGGCTGGCCGATCGGGTACGCATGCAGAACATGGGGATCAGTATCGTGATGCTGAGCCAGGGCATCCCGTTCTTCCAGGCCGGTCAGGAATTACTGCGATCAAAATCGGGCGATCGCAACAGCTATAACTCAGGCGACTGGTTTAACCGGGTGGATTGGACGATGCAGGATCATGGCTGGGGCTCGGGGCTGCCGCCACAGGGCGAAAACGCCAGTAACTGGGGCGTGCTGCAGCCACTGCTCGCCAACCCGGCACTCAAGCCGGGCCACAGCGAGATCACCAGCGCCTACGAGCACTTCCGCGAAATGCTGCGGATTCGATCCAGCACACCACTCTTCCGATTGCGCACGGCTGCCGATATTGCCGAGATGGTTACATTCTCGAACAACGGGCCTAACCAGATCGCAGGGCTGATCGTGATGCAGATCGATGACCATAAGCAGCTCGATCCACGCTTCGATCGGGTGGTGGTGCTGTTTAATGCCAACGATACCCCGATCTCGTTCAGTTCCGCCGCACTGGCCGGGAAGCCGTTGCAGTTGCACCCGGTACTGCGCAGCTCGCACGACCCGCTGGTGCGTAGTGCCGGCTTCAACCGTACCAGCGGCACTTTTAGTATCCCGCCACGCACAACGGTGGTGTTTGTGCAGTAGCCCGCAGGCAGATACGGGAAACTCACACCCAGTACTAGGGCGTCGTCAAAGTCCTTGAGGCTCCGCCTCAAACTCTCTTTTCTGGGTGTTTCTGGCGGCTTCGCCGCCAGAAACACCCAGAAAAGAATATTCGGGGGCGGCTTCGCCACCCCCGAACCCCCACCAGAGGTGACTTTGACTAGCCCTACACCCAGTACAGGCTCGCCGGAGTTTCCGGCGAGCCTGTGCTACAATAAAAGCATGCTGCGACTCTACAATACCCTAACACGCCGGATCGAGCCGTTTGAACCGCTGGAAGCGGGCCGCGTGCGGATGTACAGCTGCGGGCCGACGGTCTATCGCTATATTCACATCGGCAATCTGCGCACCTTCCTCATGGCCGACTGGCTGCGGCGTGCCCTCGGCTTCTTTGGCTTCGATGTCTACCATATCAAGAACCTGACCGATGTGGGGCATATGCGGGTCGAACGGCTGGATCGCGGCGAAGATAAGCTGATCGCCCAGGCGCGTAAAGAGGGCAAGAGTTCGGCCGAAATTGCTGCCTTCTATACCGCTGCGTTTATGCAGGATGAAGCACGGCTCAATATCCTGCCGGCGCATATCTTCCCGCGTGCCACCGACCATATCACCGAAATGATCGCCATGATTGCCGATCTCGAAGCCAAAGGGCTGGCGTATGTCGGCGGGGGCAATGTCTATTTCGACGTCGGCCGCTTTCCGGCATATGGCCGGCTCTCGGGCAACCAGATCGCCGCGCTGATCGAAGGAATACGCGACACCAGCGATCCGCTAAAACGTAACCCCGAGGATTTTGCACTCTGGAAGCGGGCTGAGCCGGGGCGCGAAATGGCCTGGGAGAGCCCGTGGGGGCTTGGGTTCCCCGGCTGGCATATTGAATGCAGCGCGATGTCGATCAAATACCTCGGCCGGCGCTTCGACATCCACACCGGCGGCGTCGATAATATCTTTCCGCATCACGAAGGCGAGATCGCCCAGAGTGAAGGGTACACCGGCGAACCGTTCGTCAATCTCTGGATGCATGGCCAGCATCTGCTGGTGGATGGCCTCAAGATGGCGAAATCGACCGGCAATGCCTATACACTGGCCGATATCGAGGCGCGCGGCTTCGAGCCGATGGCGCTGCGTTATCTCTTTGCCACCATCCACTACCGCCGCCGCTCAAACTTTACCTTCTCGGCACTGCAGGCCGCGCAGACGGCGCTTGGGCGGCTGCGTGCCCGCCTGGCACAGCTTGCCGAACAGGCCGGCACCAGCAATCCGCCGATCCCTGCCGCTTCACCATGGCGCATGCGCTTCGCCGCCGCGCTGGCCAACGACCTCAACATGCCACAGCTGATCGCAGCGATCTGGGATCTGCTGCATGGGCATGGCGAGCCGGCCACAGCGGCCGAACAGCTGGCGCTGATCCTCGATATCGATCAGGTGCTCGGGCTACAACTGGCCACCCGGCCTACGAACGACATTGCCGTACCGGGCGACATTGCCACACTGGTTGGCGAGCGTGCCGCACTGCGTGCCGCCGGCAGATATGCCGCCGCCGATGCGTTGCGATCCAGGATCACTGCCGCCGGCTATCGTGTCCACGATACACCCGCAGGCCCGCTGATCGTGGCGCGCCCGGCCGACGAAGAGTTTTCCATCATCAGCCGCGCCGCCGATGTGGCCGATAACCGCACAGCCATCGATCAGTATGATCTTTCGATCAACCTGCTGGCCCGCGACAGCCGCAGTGATCTCGAACGCTGTATCACGAGTATCACCCGCCATGCCGCCGGCTACTCGCTCGAACTGGTGATAATCGACAACGGCTCTACCGATGATACGATCGGCTATCTGCAGAACCTGGCACGGAGTGGCCTTACCGATAGTCGTGGGAAACCCATCCCGCTCACCATCCTGTTCGCCGATCATAA
>CALLZL010000528.1 GCA_937859575.1 uncultured Chloroflexota bacterium | reverse complement strand
ATCTGGTGCGCCCTTCCGTCGCCGCCGGCCCACCGCCACTGCTCGTGCTGGCCCATGGCTACGGCAGCAACGAGCATGATCTGTTCGAACTGGTATCGTTCCTCGATCCACGGCTGCTGGTCGTGAGCGCCCGTGCCCCTTATCTGCTGATGCCGGGCAGTTACGCATGGTTCGAAATCGCCTTCACCAACCAGGGAATCGTTTCAGATCAACGAGCCGCCACGCATAGCGCCGAGCTGCTGGCTCAGTTTGTTGCCGAGGCGGCCGCAGCCTATGGTGCCGATCCACAGCGTATTATGCTCGGTGGGTTCAGTCAGGGTGCTTCGATGGCGGCGATTGTGGCGCTCAGCCGGCCGGATCTGATTGCCGCCGCGGCCGTGTTGAGCGGCCTGGTTCCCGCGGAGATCACCGACATCATGCCCGCTGCCGAGCATATCGCCGGCCGGCGCTTTTTCGTTGCCCATGGCACGCAGGATGGTGTGGTGCCAATCAGCAATGGTCGGGCCATCCGCCGCATGCTCGAATCCCTGCCGGTCGAGCTGACCTATCGCGAATATGCCATGGCACATACCATCAGCCCCGAATGCCTGGCTGATCTGCGCACATGGCTGCATACCCAGATCGAGTAAATGTGGCACGATACTTCTACTGCGGGTGTTCGTGAGGGGAATGCGCGGGCAATGTATCAGCCGCCATATGTTGTTCGATCGCACTCAGGCGCTGCGCCAGTTGGCGTCGCCATTGCTCGTCGGCGGCCTCTTGTAACCGCACCCGGTAGAGGGTCTCTTCCTGCAATCGCCGGATCTCACCGATCCGGTCGGCAATAATGCCGAAGATGAAGATCACAAAGCCGAGGATGAGCGATACACCACCACCGATCAGCGCCTGATCATTGCTCGCCACCACCCCGAAGTTGCGGGCAATATAGACATACACCGCACGCCCGAGCAGCAGCAAGCCCAGCAGCAGGAACGGTGCCGCAAGGTACGAGAAGGTCTTCAACGGCTCATAGGCCGCATACGCCCGGGCGATCGTCGCCGCCTGACGCTTGATGAAGTTCCAGTTTCCCTGGTGTAGCCGCGAGGCACGCTCGACCCGATTGGTTGTGATCGGTACCGTCGTGATCGTCAGGCGGCGCTTGCCGGCCTGGATCAGATTTTCAACCGTATACGAAAACTCACTCGTCACGAATGTCCGCAATGCATATTCACGCGACAGCGCCCGGAATCCGCTCACCGTGTCGGGTACATTCGTCTCGGAAGCCCAACGCACCACGCCGCTCCCGATCGCCTGCAGCACGCGCTTGAACGGCGAGAAGTGCGTATTGCGGCTGATCTGCCGATCACCGATCACCATATCGGCGCGCCCGGCCAGGATCGGCTCGATCAGGCGTGGAATATCAGCCCCCGGGTATTGATTGTCGCCGTCGGTATTGACGATAATATCGGCACCGAGCCGCAACGCCGCGTCGATTCCGGTCTGATACGCAGCCGCCAACCCTTTGCGGCTGGTATGCTGGACGATATGATCGGCGCCATTGGCCAGTGCAACCGCAACCGTGTCGTCGGTGCAGCCATCATCGATAATCAACACCTCGACACTATCAACCCCTGCGATCTGACGCGGGATCTCGCCGATGACACGGGCGATCGATTCGGCTTCATTAAGCGCTGGAATCTGGACAATCAGCTTCATAGTGCCTGCCGGTCTCCAAGGTGTCTTGCAGCCTCGGATTGTACAAGACGGCCCGCACTTTGTAAAGGTAACCCTATACCACGGCAATGCCGGAATATGCTATAATCGTACACCTGTACTACTTTACGCCGGCGGCGTAACAGCGTACTGGTTGATGAGTATGTACGTGCGAATGGAGCTTCCCCATGTCTGTGTCCGACGGGCGTGCACTGCGCCATCAGTTACAGCAGGAATTCCCCGACCGTGAACTTCACCGCTGGTATGTGCAGTACCGCGAGCTCAAGGCCGGCTACCCCGATGCCGTGCTGCTCTATCGCCTCGGCGACTTTTACGAGACCTTCGATGATGATGCCAAGCTCGCCGCCGAGTTGCTTGATGTCACCCTGACCTACAAAGAGTTTGCCAGCAATAAACGCACCCAGCAGAAGGAGCGCTGCCCGATGGCCGGCATGCCCTACCATGCCGTCGATGGCTATATTAGCCGCTTCGTGGCTGCCGGCTATCGCGTTGCCATCGCCGAACAGATCTCGGAAACCGCCTCAAGCCGCAGCGATACCCGCCCGCGTTCACGCTTCGCTGCCGGCCTCGAGCAGACATCCGCGCTACGCGGGATGGTCGATCGCAAGGTTGTCCGTGTCATTACCCCCGGCACCGTCGTGGATGCCGGCCTGCTCACCACGGATCAGAACAACTATCTGGCGGCTCTGATCGCTGTCGGGGAACGAATTGGCTTTGCCTATGCCGATCTGAGCACTGGTGAATTTGCCGCCACCGAATTCAGCGGCCCACGTGCCGCTGCCGCTGCCCAGGGCGAGCTCGCCCGCCTGCAGGCCGCCGAAGTGCTGGTAGCCGATGATCCGGCGCTCCGCCTGCCCGGTATCGCCCCTGCCAGCGCTCGCCTCAGCCAGGATCTTGAGTTTCTTACCCGCGACGAACGCGACATGCTGCTGCCCGGCGAACGGGTGGCCCGCCGCGTCGAACGTGAAAATAATGCCCGCTGGGCTCATGGCCACATCACTGCCTGGCCTGCCTGGCGTTGGGAAGCACGCACCGCCCGCGATGCCCTGTTGCACCACTTCGGCGTTCGCTCACTCGCCGGCTTCGGCCTTGCCGAGCGCTCACTCGCCGTACGGGCAGCCGGTGCCATCCTGCAGTACGCCCACGAGACCCAGAACGGGGCAACCAGCCAGCTCACCACCTTGCGCACCTATACTCCCGGCGATGTCATGTTCCTCGACCCGCAAACACGCCGCAATCTCGAACTACTCGAAGGGAATAGTGGAACAAGCCAGGGTGCGCTCGTCACTATTCTCGATCAGACGCGTACCCCCATGGGGGCACGCCTGCTACGCCGCTGGTTGGCCCAACCACTGCTCGATATCGCCCATATTACCCGCCGCCAGCAGGCGGTCGCTCATTTTGTCGATGATGCCATGCTGCGTGCGACATTGCGGGCTGCGCTGCGCCAGATCGGCGATATGGAACGAATTGTCAATCGCGTCATCCAGGGTGTGACGGTCGCCACGCCACGCGACCTGACGCGCCTGCGCGATGGGCTACGCGCCCTGCCCGAGATCGTCAGCGCACTTAATGGCTGGTTGCCGGCACAGCCCGAAGTAGCCATGCCGGTTACGCCCGATGCTGACGAACCTCCACTGGCTGCCGATCTGCAGCCGGCCATAGCTCCCCCTACGCTACGCGGCCCATCGCTACGCGAACAGCGTGAAGCAGGCCGCTTGACCCAGCCACGCTACCATGGCGAGAGCCTGTTCGATGATGATGCGCAGCAATTCGCGATTGCCCGCAGACAGAACCTTGGCGAAGGATTCGGTGGAGGTGAACCAAACCTTGGGATCGCCGGCAGCGGGCTTTTGCTCACCCCTGGCAATCCGCATGGTGCGGGCCTTCATCTCCTCGTAGTCGGCAATCCCGACCTTCAATGTGGTCATAACACGCCTCGCTCCTTCAACCCCGCGTCCACCCCCTGCCAGAAGTCGGCCAGCAATGTGGCCGCGTCCTCGTAGGCGTATGGCTTCACGGTCTGGAGGCGATGGCGATGATCCATCGGTTCACCCCTTCTGCCCCGGCCGACCGAATGGGCGTTGTCAAAGCCGACCAATCGTTCGCCCGAAGGCCCGTGAAGCGTGAGCGAATAATCGAGGCCATGCGGCTTTTCCGGCGACGCCGGAACGCGGGTGACAACGAACTTCACCCAATGGCCGCCCTCGGGATCGACAA
>CALLZL010000527.1 GCA_937859575.1 uncultured Chloroflexota bacterium | reverse complement strand
CAACAGCGGCAGCACCCGGCTGGCAACCGTCACCAGCGCCATGCCGATCATGGCCAGCCAGATCTGTTCGTTGTTCATAAGAGTACCATCTTTTCTGCAGAAGCGCACAATCGGCCACCTGCCGTAGCTCTTGCTATTCCGCCGGGCCGCGCCGGGCATGCTGCACCAGGCTGCCGATTGTCGCGGCACCAATGGCAGCAATCAAGATATACCAACTCCCACTGAGCAGGAGCGCACCAAGCACCGCCAGCAGGCCACCGGCAAGTGCTGCAACCACCGTAGCGCGATCACGCAGCAACGGCAGCAACAGGCCGATGAATGTCAGCGGGAAGACCAGATCGAGGCCATAGGCCGCCGGATCGGGGATGGCGGCACCGATCAGGATGCCGGCAATTGTGCTGGCCTGCCAGCAGACGAACAGGCTCAGGTTGGAGCCGAACAGATAGGCCGGGCTGCCGTCACCACGCAAGAACCGCCGCATGCCGATCGCATACGATTCGTCGGTGAGCTGCATGGAAAGCAGCAACCGTGCCAGCGGGGGTGCCCCACGCAAAACCCGCGCCATCGGGGCCGTCACCAATGGATGGCGTGCATTAATGATCGCTGTGGTGATGATTACCGCCAGTGGGCCGGCCCCGGCAGCAATCAGGCCGACAGCCGTAAACTGAGAGGCACCGGCAAAGACGATGATCGACATCGCAAGCGTCTGGAGCGGATCGAGGCCGGCGGCCAGCGCGCTGACGGCATACAGTGCGCCGAATGGAACAACACCAAGCCAGAGCGGCATGGTAGCGAGGAACCCGGCACGGATGTTGTGCCGGCGGCTGGTAGCCTGAATGATCGTATCGGTGATTGATTGGGTTGACATGCCGCGCAGTATAGCAGGCGGGGAAGTGCCTACCGATGGACAATAACAGGCCTTTGTACCAGGACATTCAATCCGGCGAATTGGCGGGGCGCGCTGCCTTGCGCCCCGCCAATCCGACTCGTGGGGTATGCACTGCCCGGCGGCCGGTTATGCCATAGCACCAAGGCGGCGTAGCAACTTCACATATGCCTGCTGGCCAAAGCGGAAGCTGCTGAGACGATAGAACTCATCCGGCGCATGGGCACCTTCGTCATCGAGGCCAAAACCGAAATTGGCGGTATAAACACCAAGCTGTTCGAGCAGGATGGTGCAAATCGGAATACTGCCGCCGGTACGGATGTAGTACGGCTCGCGGCCATACAATTCGCGATGCACGGCAGCGATCTGCTGGTTACCCCAATGATCGGCCGGCATCAGGTAAGGTTTGGCGGTGAAGCGTAGTGGCGTAGCGGTTGTCGTGACTCCCGGTGGGGCATGGCGCTCGACATGGCTGATCAGCAGTTCGATGATCCTGGATGGATCCTGATCGGGAGCCAGGCGGCAGGTGATCTTGGCGTGTGCCTCGTTGGGCAGTACCGTCTTGACGCCATCGCCCTGAAAGCCGCCCCAGATGCCGTTGATTTCGAGGGTCGGCCGGGCCCAGGCGCGCTCGTAGGGGGTGAAGCCTGGTTCGCCGAACAACCCGGTGACGCCGATTGCCCCGGTGTAGGCGGCTTCGTCGAAGGGCACCGCCGCGATCTGCGCCCGGTCGTCGTCGCTCAGGGTACGCACCTGGTCGTAGAACCCTTCCACCAGAATGCGGCCATCGGGCCCGCGCATGGTCGCCAGCAGGGCGGTCAGGGCATGGATCGGGTTCTGGATCACACCGCCATACATACCGGAATGCAGATCGGTTGTGGCACCACGAATATCGATCTGGATACCACAGCCGCCACGCAGGCCGAGCAGAATCACCGGTTCGGTTTCGCTCCATTGGCCGCCATCGGCGCTCAACACCAGATCACAGCTCAACAGATCGCGATGTTCGGCCACAAAGGTCGGGATCTGCGGGCTGCCAATCTCCTCCTGGCCTTCGATACAGAACTTGATATTCACCGGCAACGTACCTTCGGCCTGCAGGAGCGCCTCGATCGCCAGAATCGGCACCAGCATGTTACCCTTGTCGTCGCTGGCACCACGGCCATACAGCCGGCCATCACGCACCGTCGGCTCGAAGGGTGGTGTCGTCCAGAGGTGCAGTGGATCAACCGGCTGCACATCAAAATGGCCATAGATCATGATCGTCGGCTTGCCGGGCGCATGCAGCCATTCGCCATACACCACCGGATGCCCGGCGGTCGGCAGGATCTGCACCTGCTGCATGCCGGCGCTGCGCAACCTGGCCGCTACCCATTCGGCGGCATGCGCCACATCGGCGGCATGCTCGGGGAGCGCCGAGATACTGGGAATGCGAACGAAGTCGATCAGTTCGGCCAGGTAGTCTGCTTGCCTGGTTTCAAGAAACTGCTCGGCACTGGGCATTAGAGGATTCCTTTCAACACATGCTATGATACACTGAGACTGGATTGTAGCAAGGAAGCCTCGAATGAACAACCCGTATCGTCGTTCAGCATCCTACCGCGCCGGCTCTGCCGCGCTGCTTATACTGTTGGCGCTGAGTATCGCCGGCTGTAGTGATCTGCCGTTTCTATCGCAGCCGACACCAGCACCGGTGATTATTATCGCCACTGCCGCACCACTACCGGCGACTCCCGAGCTGCCGGTTCCCGAGGCGCCGGTCGATACTCCGGCACCGGCCGAGCCGGCACCGGCCGACATACTGCCAACCAGCACCCCGGCCGCCGAGAGTGTCCTGGCACGTGTCCAGGCACGTGGCCGCCTGTTGTGCGGCGTGAATGCCGATCTGCCGGGCTTTGGTTTCTACGACAATATCCGCAGCCGCTGGTTCGGCTTTGATGTCGATTTCTGCCGCGCCGTGGCGGCCGCCGTTCTCGGCGACGCCAATGCGGTTGAGTTTATTGCGCTCGATACCTCGGGGCCAAATGAGCGTTTTGAAGCCATCCGCAGCGGCCGGGTCGATGTGCTGTTCCGCAATACAACATGGACCCTGGGGCGTAATATTAACGGCGTCGCCTTCGGGCCAACCACCTTCCACGATGGGCAGACCTTTATGGTGCGCCGCAATGCGGGGATCTCGACCCTCGAGGATCTGGAGGGCAAGGTGATCTGTGTGGCACGCGGCACCACCAGCGAGCAGAACCTCAACGACGACTTTGCCGCCCGGGGGATCGCATTTACCGCCGAAGTGCGCGACGACGAAAACCGGCTCTACCCGGCCTACGACGATGGTGAATGCGACGCGGTAACGAGCGATAGTTCGCAGCTGGCGTCGAAGCGCGAACAGCTCGACAACCCCAACGACCATATCATCCTCGGCGATCGGATTTCGCGCGAGCCACTCGGGCCGGCCCTGCCGCGCAACGATAACCAGTGGTTCGATGTGATCAGCTGGACCGTCTTCGCCACGATTTATGCCGAAGAGCTGCGCGTCGATCAGAGTAATGCCGAGCGTCTGCGCAGCAACGCGACCGATCCACGGATCCGGCGGCTTCTGGGGCTCGAGGGCGGCTTTGGCGAAGGGCTCGGGCTCACCAACGACTTCGCCTACCAGATCATCAGCCAGGTCGGCAATTACGGCGATATCTACAACCGCAATCTTGGGCCGCAGACCGAATTCAACCTTGATCGCGGCCCGAACAAGGCCTGGAACCTCGGCGCCGGTGGGGTCCTCGCCTCACCGCCATTCCGCTGAGCACGAGCACGAGGGCATGTCAATCGAGACACCGATTAGTGAGCGTGAACGCGAGATCCTGCGCCTTGTCGCCACTGGTGCGACCAATCAGCAGATCGCGGCACAACTCAATATCAGCGCCAATACGGTAAAGGTTCACCTGCGCAATATCTTTACCAAGATCGGGGTCGCATCCCGCACCGAGGCGACGATCTATGCGATGCGCTCGGGGATCATCGAGCCGGTTGGCGGGGTGGCGGTACCCGTTGCCCCTTTCACCGAAGAGGAATCATTCGATGACGACCCGCCCACCGCATCAGCGGCACCGGTTGTTGCTGCGGCACCGGCGTTACCGGCGCGGCGCACCTTGCTGGTTGGCGCAGCGATCCTGATCGGCTTGCTGGTGATCGCCCTGGTGGTTCTGTTGCTACGCACGCCGCCTGCCGAACAGCCACCGGCCAATGGCGGCACGGCACCAGGTGTGGTGCTACCGTTGCCCGAACAGCGCTGGCGTTCACTCGAACCGCTCCCAAGCGGGCGTTCCGGCTTTGCCATGGTGGCGTTCAGTGTCGATGATCAACGTTCGCTCTATCTGATCGGCGGCACCATCGGCACCAGCGTGACCGGCGAGGTGTTGCGGTTTGATATGCTGGCCAATCTGTGGGAACCGCAGCCGGCTAAACCGCTGCCGGTGAGTGATATACAGGCCGCGATTGTGGGTGATCGGATCTATGTGCCGGGCGGGCGTATGGCCGACGGCAGCATCAGCGACCAGGTCGAGGCGTACGATCCGCGGCGCAACGAGTGGCTGCGCCTGAGCCCGCTGCCGGCACCCCGCAGCGGGTATGCCCTGGCAACCCTCGAAGGCAAGATCTACCTCTTTGGCGGCTGGGATGGCAGTAACTACCAGGCGACCGGCTGGCAGTACAACCCCGACACCGACAGTTGGCTGGAGGTTTCGCCGATGCCGACGGCACGTGCGTTTGCCGCGGCCGTAAGTGACGAGAGCAGGATCTATGTGGTGGGCGGCGAGAACGAAACCGGCAGCCTGACGGCAAACGAGCGGTATGCACCGGCCGAAGAGCCGAACCCAACTGCCTGGGCAGTGCGGGCACCGCTTCCCGAAGCGCGCAGCCGGATCGCGGCGACCAGTGCCGGCGGCCTGCTCTTTGCGCTCGGTGGCGACAGCAGCAGCCGTGAGTCGCTGGTGTATAATCTGAACCTCGATCAATGGCAACCGCTCCGCACCCCCCTGGCTGCCCCGCTCCGCGACCTGCGTGCCCAGGCGATCGACGGCCGCATGCTGTATATCGTCGGTGGGCGCGACGAGAACGACAGCACCCAGATCTACGAATACCAGGCGATCTTTACCGTCTTCCTGCCCGCCAGCGACTCGGGAAGATAGAGTGGTGATCAGTGTAGCATTTGAAGCAGACAAGAAACTGCCCCCTTTTCCCCATGCTGAGGAAAAGGGGGCACATTACATAAGAACAGGGCAGGCCAATCAGCCGCGCCAGACAGTCGCAATCGCCTCGACCACCGATTCGAGCATGGCGGGGGTGAGCTCGGGGTAGATCGGCAACGCAAGGGTCTGTTCGGCGGCGCGTTCGCTGGCAGGGAACGCACCGCTGCGCTGGCCGAGA
>CALLZL010000526.1 GCA_937859575.1 uncultured Chloroflexota bacterium | reverse complement strand
GCCTTCGTCCCATGTGGGCGAGGGCTTTTTGATGTGTTGCGGCCGGTGCCGTAACAGGAGAACAATACATGTCGCGACGGGTACGCCCCTACGAGCGGCCGCAGCGGCGGAACGGCTGCCTGGTGGCGCTGGTGCTGCTGATCTGGGTTGCCGTTGGCCTGGTTGTTGCGTATCAGTTTCTGGTACGGCCACAGATAAGCCGCCAGGTAGGCCGCGAAGTCACAGAGCGGGTGGATCAGCGCGGGCGTGGGATGCTCCCGACGGTGATCGCTGCGCTGCCGGAAGGGGAAGTGCAGGTGCAGGCGATCCAGATCAACAGCTATATCGCCGCCAATCTGGCAGATCTGGCACCGCTTGAGGCCGCCGAGGTGCGTTTTGCTCCCGGGCGAATCATCGCCGATATTCGGGCCTTCGGGTTTGATGCACGTGCCACTATGGGCGCGGCAATCATCAACGGCCGGATTGTCGCGGTCGATCCGCAGCTCGATGGCCCATTGGCGCAGTTGATTTCGATTGAAGAGCTGCTGGTGCCGATCGAAGCAGCTCTCAACGACGAACTCATGGCGCAGGGTCGCACCTATACCAGCATCGAGATCCTGCAGGATACGGTTATTGTACGCTGACGATATATGCACAAGCACCATGGAGGACGACCATGCCTGTTTCACCCGACAACGACCCATACTATCGGTTACGCCATTCGGCGGCGCATGTGATGGCTCAGGCGGTACTCGAGATCTTTCCCGGAGGCAAAATCGCGATCGGCCCGCCGGTCGAGGATGGCTTCTACTATGATTTTGAGCTGCCGCGCGCACTAACGCCCGAAGATCTCGCCGATATCGAAACGCATATGCGGCGGATTATCGCCGGCCGGCATCCGTTCGTCTATCGCAGTGTGAGTGCCGCTGAAGCACGCGCCCTGTTCGGCGATCAGCCCTACAAGCTTGAACTGATCGAGGGCCTGGCGCGCGGCCAGGATGAGTATGGTGAAGATGCCGCAGCCGGCGGCATGGTGATCTCGACGTTCCGCCACGACACGTTCGAAGATCTCTGCCGTGGGCCACATGTTGCCGATACGGGCGCTATTCCAGCCGATGGCTTCAAGCTGATGAGTGTTGCCGGTGCCTACTGGCGCGGCGATTCGGCACGGCCGATGTTGCAGCGGATCTATGGGACGGCATGGAACAGCCAGGCTGAGCTTGAGGTGTACCTGCACCGCCTCGAAGAAGCCAAACGCCGCGACCACCGCAAGCTGGGTCGCGAACTCGGGCTGTTTCACTTCTCGGAGGAGGTCGGGCCGGGGCTGCCGCTCTTTACGCCCAAAGGCGAGATGCTGCGCTATACGATGGAGAACTACGTACGCGAGACGCAGACGCGCTATGGCTACCAGCATGTCTGGACGGGTCATATGGTCAAAGAGAGCCTGTATCATAAATCGGGCCACTACGAAAACTATGCCGATGTGATGTTCCCGCCGATGGAAGACGAGGGGGTGCTCTATCGGCTCAAGCCAATGAACTGCCCGAGCCATATGACGCTGTTCAACGAGATGGGCATTCATTCGTACCGTGATCTGCCGCAGCGATTTGCCGAATTTGCGACGCTCTATCGCTATGAACCGACGGGCACGCTCAGCGGCCTGACGCGGGTACGTTCGCTGACGCAGGATGACTGCCACGTCTTCTGTACGCCGGAACAGATCCAGGAGGAGTTCAGCCGCTGTTTGCAGCTGATCCGTGAAGTACTGGCGGCGTATCGGCTGACGGATTATCGCGTGCAGCTCTCGCTGCCGGCGGCCGAGGGGAAGTATGTGCGTGACGACGAGAAGTGGAGCCGGGCGATTGCGGCGCTGAAAGAGGCACTCGACAGCAATGGTGTCGTGTATGACGCCGTCGAGGGCGAGGCAGCGTTCTACGGCCCCAAGGCCGATTTCATGGCCAGGGATGCACTCGGGCGCGAGTGGCAACTTTCGACGATCCAGATCGACTTCATCCAACCGGCACGCCTGGGGGTCGAGTATATCGGCGAGGATGGCCAGCCGCATACGCCGGTGCTCATCCATCGTGCTGTGACGGGCTCGACGGAGCGTTTCATGGGGGTGATAATCGAGCACTTCGCCGGTGCCTTCCCGGTGTGGCTCGCACCGGTACAGGCGGTGATTGTGCCGATCTCGGATGAGAAGCATGGCGAGTATGGCCGGGCCGTTGCGGCACGCATGAAAGATGCCGGGTTGCGCATCGAGCTCGATACGAGCAAAGAGCGCATGCAGATGAAGATCCGCCGCGCTCAGTTGCAAAAGGTTCCGTACATGCTTATAATCGGCGACAAAGAGCGTGCAGCCGATTCTGTTGCGGTGCGGCTGCGATCCGGCGAGGATCTCGGTGCCGTTCCGGTGGCCGAGTTTATGGCCCGTATTCAGGCGGAAATCGCTGCCAGGCAGTAGGCATGGGTTGGGCATGGCGGCAGTGATCCGTGGTATGGTTGTGTCGATCACGCAGCATGCAACACACAAAGGGTATACTGTAACGTACTGTCGCGTAAACGCGACAGCTTTGCTCTGGCGCTACCCAACACCAGTCGAGCATCCGAGCAGTATGGCACCGTTACATGTGCCCTTCGAGCCGAAGCCCGAAGCGATTGGAGATCATATGCAAACGCATACGACGCTGAACATTTTACCGTCGCGCGCGTAAACGCGGCGGTTTCCTGGGAGGTTTTTGATGAAACGTCTCCTCATCGGCCTGGCGATCGGATTCGCCATCGGATTCATCGCCATTCTGCTCAGCTCGCGGCGCAACAGTGCCGGCGAGACGACTATCGGCCGGTTGCTGGCCGATGCCGTTGATACCGGGTTGCAGGCAGCGACGATCCACGAGCGCCGGTTGTGGAAAGACTTCCGTATGCGCCAGGCGGCGGCACAGGCCGAACAGGGCCGCACTGCACGCGATGGCCGAATTGCAGAGAGCGAGTAACATGAACGCCGAGATTATCGCGATCGGTTCCGAGCTACTGCTCGGCGAGACGGTCGATACCAATAGTTCGTATCTGGCACGCCATTTTGCGGCGCTGGGAATCAACCTGTTTCGGAAGGCAGTGGTCGGCGATAACCAGGAGCGGATCGCTTCGATGATCGAAGAGGCGCTCGAACGGGTGGATCTGGTGGTGTGTACGGGCGGCTTGGGGCCGACGGTCGATGACATGACTCGCGAGGCGGTGGCGCGTGCCGTCGGGCGGCCGCTGGTCTTCCATCAGCATCTGCTCGATCAGATCGAGGCGCGTTTCCGTTCGTTCGGGCGCACCATGAGCCCCAGCAACCGCCAGCAGGCATATGTTCCCGAAGGTGCACGCATTATCGAAAACCCACGCGGCACGGCACCATCGTTTATTGTCGAAGACCCACGCGGTACCATTGTGGTGTTGCCGGGGGTTCCTTCCGAGATGAGCTACCTGTGGGAAACTGCCGTCATACCGTATCTGCGCGATGAGCGTGGCGCTACCAGTATTATTCTGGTGAAGACGCTGCACGCCACCGGAATGGGCGAAAGTGTGATCGGCGAACTGATTGCCGATCTCATGGAACAGACCAACCCGACCGTCGGGATTTCGGCCAAACGTGGCCAGTACGAACTACGGATCGGTGCGCGCGCCGACACCCGCGCCGAAGCCGAAGCGCTGGTGGCGCATGCTGAAGCAACCATGCGCGAGCGGCTTGGCGCGGCGCTGATCGGCGACGAGACGCTGGAAGGCTCGGTGGTACGCATGCTTACCGAGCGTGGCCTGCGCCTGGCACTGTACGAAGGAACGATCCGCGCCCCGGTGTTGCGCGCATTCAGTGCGATACCGGCCGGGCGTCTGTTGATTGGCGGCGCGACCCTGCATCCGGGCGATATCCCGGCCGATAGCGATGGTGCACGCAGCCTGGCATTCAACGGTGCCCAGCATGCACGCCAACAGTGGCGTACACCGCTCGGGATCGGCGTGCAACCGGCAGCCAATGCCGATGCTGATGGATTCACTGAAGTGTCGATTGCGATCGATCGCGATGCCGGTGCGTATGAGTTCAGCCGCCGGATCGATCTGAATCTGGAAGAAGGGTGGGAGTTTATCAGTACATCGGTGTTTGATGAACTGCGCCGATTACTGATTGAGAGTTGAGATGCTGCGAACCGCGGTTGCGAATATTCATAATGATCGCCTCTGGTGGCGCAAGGTTTTGATCGGTGGTGCCCTGAGCTGTACGATCTTCGGCTATTTCTTCTCGGCCGGGCTGGTTGTCGAGAATATGGACAACACCCGGCGTGGGTATCCGACCCCACTGCCGCCATGGGCCGATTGGTCAACCCGTTTTCTCATCGGGCTTTTCGCCAGCCTGATCGATTTTCTCTTTTATCTCCTTCCGTGGCTGCTTGCGCTTATGATCTTCTTCTGTGTTGCCATCGGCCTGCTTGTTGCGCAGATCGACGGTGTCGGCAATCAGCTGGCGCTCGTGATTGTGGCCACGTTGTTGCTCTACATGACAACCATGTTTCTGAGTAGCGTTTCGGCGGTCGGGCGCCTGATCCTGATCGACGACAGCAGCCCCGAGCGGGCCATGAGCGGCCATACACTGCGTGAGGCGCTGCGGCCGGCCGTACGCGGGGCTTACTTCCGTGCCCGGCTGATCGCATTGCCGGCGTATCTGCCTTTTCTGCTTATGCTTGGCCTGACGATCTTTGTGGGGCAGTATGCATTCGATGGGATCTGGCCATTGTTGCTCATCTGTATCTGGCTAACACTGGCGGCACTGCTGTATGGCCAGTTGATTGTTGGTCAGGTGTATGCCATGACCGAACAGATGATCGGTGGAGTTATGCCGCGCGAGTAGTATTTCGCACGCTATCGGCGCTGAAAGGAGTACTCGGTGGACATCTCAAAGGCCTTTCGTTATGTGTTTGAAGACGAGAACTGGGTTGCGCGCGTTTTGATCGGCACCCTGCTCTCGCTGATTCCGCTGGTCGGCATTTTTATGATCTTCGGTTACATGCTGAAGATTGCCGAAAATGTGGCACAGGGCATGGAACGCCCATTGCCGGAATGGAACGACTTTGGTGATCTGCTGGTGCGCGGGCTGTATGCGCTGGTGATCAGCCTGGTCTATTCGCTGCCGCTGCTTGTGATCGTCTTTGGCATGATCTGCGCCATGGGGGTGATTGTAGGCGGCGCGGCCAATACCATGGGTGAAGAAGCCGGTGGCCTGGTAGCGGCGGTCGGCATCCTGTTGTATGTACTCTTTATCGGCTTGATGATCGTCGGCTCGGTGCTGATATCTATCGTCGTCTATGCCGCTATGGCCCGCTATGTTGCGACAAAAGATTTTGGATCGGCGCTCCGGATCGGCGAGGTGCTGGGCATGGTACGGCAGCGGCCGATGCCGTGGGTGATGGTGCTGGTGGTGAGCATTCTGGCCGGGCTGGTCGCATCGCTTGGTATTATTGCATGCGGTATCGGGGTGCTCTTTACCAGTATGCTCTCGTACTGTTTCCTGGGCCATGCCCTCGGCCAGGCCGCGCGTGCTGAGATTGTGGGTGTGTCAGCCGAAAGTTACCCGCCGCCATCGGCTACATCATTCTGATCGTCGTGGCCGGTGCGGCGCGGCTACCCGGCTGTTTGGCCGATTCAGGAAGCCCAGGGAGCGCGATGAGTGACACTGAAAGGCAGCCGATTGCGCTGCGTGAATGGTTCTTCCCCTCGAACCTGCTGACCCTGGCGCGGCTGCTCATGCTACCGGCGTTGTTGCGCGCCTTGCTGCGGCGGGAAGGGCGTTTCGAAGCGCTCGGCTTACTTGGTGCCGCGATGGCTACCGATCTGATCGATGGGCCAATAGCACGCCGGCGTGGCGAGGTGTCGGAGCTCGGCAAGGTGCTTGACCCAATAGCCGATAAACTGACGATCGACACGACTGCGTTCGTGCTGACGCTGACGCGTGGCTTTCCATGGTGGGCTACCGCGCTTTTGCTGGCCCGCGACGCCGCGATCCTCTCGGGGAGCGCCGCGATCTACCGCCGCCATACGGCGATTGCGACGGCCGGCATCGCCGGGAAAGCGACCACCGCGGCACTGACAACCTCATTGCTGCTGTATATCGCCGACGGCCCTCGTAGTGGGCGGCCGGTGTTGTATCTGGCTCTGGTGCCATTTCTCTTCTCGATTCTGGCCTATGGCTGGCGCTTCCTCCGTTCCCTGGCGAAACACGGATAGCCGCCCACAACCTGTGCGACAGGGATGGCGTTGGCGGGCAGATGAAGGTGCAAGGGCGATGTCGACAGCATTGATTGTTCATGGTGGTGCGTGGGATATTCCGGATGACGAGGTGGCGGCCCACCGCAATGGTTGCCGCCGGGCGCTCGATGCCGGTTGGGCGGTGCTGGCTGCCTGCGGCGGTGCGCTCGATGCCGTTGAAGCGGCGGTGCGGGTCATGGAAGACGACCCGGCATTCGATGCCGGTGTCGGCTCGGTGCTCAACGAAGACGGGATCGTTGAGTGTGATGCGGCAATCATGGACGGCACAACACTGCGTTCCGGGTCGGTGGCAGGGGTGCAGCGGGTACGCAACCCGATCACCCTGGCGCGCCATGTGCTGGCAAGCGATGTGGTGCTGCTGGTGGGCCCTGGGGCCGAACGTTTTGCCGATGCGGCGGGTGTTGCACGCTGTGCCCATGCCGATCTGATTGTCGAGCGCGAAGTGGTGCGCTGGCGTGAGTTGCGCGAGTTGATCTCGCACCAGCCACGCAATGCCTTCGAACGCCCGCCAACCGAAGTGGCCGGCCAACGTGGCATTGTTTTTGGCGGTCATCCGGGCGATACGGTTGGTGCAGTGGCGCTCGATGCCGCCGGGCGCTTAGCGGCCGCGACCTCGACGGGCGGGATCGGCAACAAGCCGGCCGGGCGTGTCGGCGACTCGCCACTGATAGGTGCCGGGCTGTATGCCGATAATGAGACCGGCGGCTGCTCAACAACTGGCTGGGGCGAGTCGATCATCAAGGTGTTGCTGGCCAAAACCGCCACCGATCTGATTGGGGCGGGGCATACGCCGGCCGAAGCAGCGCGGCGCGCCATTGAGTTGCTCGAACGGCGTGTGGGTGGCCTCGGCGGCTGTATTCTGCTCGATGCGCAGGGGCGCGTCGGGTTGGCCTTCAACACACCGCGCATGGCATATGCCTATCGCGTCGCCGGCGGCGAGGTGGTCGAGGGGATGTGATGCAGCGGTCGCGCCGCCTGAATCGTGCAGCGCGACCGCTGCTGATCATGCGTTGGCAAGCGCTATATCGCGCCGCTTCTGCTCGCGCTTGCGTTCATCGAGCGACAACAGGCGTTTGCGTAGCCGGTAGCTCTTGGGCGTCACCTCAACCAGTTCGTCGTCGCTGATATACTCGATAGCATCATCAAGGCTCAGATTACGCGGCGTTTCGAGGCGTAGCGCATCATCAGCCCCCGACGAGCGAATGTTGGTGAGGTGTTTGCGCTTGCAGACATTCACCTCCAGATCGCGGTCGCGGATGTGCTGGCCGACGATCATGCCTTCGTATACTTCGGTACCGGGTGTGATGAAGAGTTGGCCGCGCTCTTGCGCGCCATGCAACCCGAATGTTGTTGAGACACCCGACTCGGATGCGATCAGCGACCCGTTGCTGCGGGTGCTCAGTTCGCCGGCGAGCGGTTCGTGGCCGATGAAGAGCGCATTCATCACCCCTTCGCCACGGGTCGCCGTCAGAAAGGTCTGGCGGAAGCCGAGCAACCCGCGTGTCGGCACGTGGAAGATCATATGCACCAGGCCGTCGTCGCGAATGCGCATATCGCGCATGATGCCGCGTCGCTGGCCCATTAATTCGATCACCGTACCCTGGTATTGTTCCGACACCTC
>CALLZL010000525.1 GCA_937859575.1 uncultured Chloroflexota bacterium | reverse complement strand
TCTTCCTGGTCCGCAAAGCGATCCGTCGCCGCAGAGCGGCTCAGGATGACATGCCGGCCTCCCGGATCTACTCGTCGCGAGAACGTACTAAGCTCTGATTGGGTGCAGTGCCGCTCCAGACGATCCACATGTGGTACCATACACGCATCGGCTTGATATGGAGTGGAATTTCGATCATGCGTGTGATTCAGCATTGGTCTTGTGTGGTACTACTCACCCTGGCCGCCTGTGGTGCGGCCACACCGGCCCCCGAGCCGGCTCCGATGGTGAGTGCTACTGCGCCGGTAGCAGCGCCGACCATCGCGCCGGAGCCGGTAGCAGCGCCGACCATCGCGCCGGAGCCGGTGGCAGCGCCAACCATCACGCCGGAGCCGGTGGTGAGTGCGCCATTATTTCGTGGCCTGGTGCAGAGCATGACCGACGAAGGGTTTCCGGTGCTTGGTGATCCGGCTGCAGCAGTAACGATTACCGACTACTCGGACTTCTTCTGAACCAGCTGCCGCCGTCACGTGATGACGGTCGAACCGGAGTTGATCGAGCGCTATGTGCGCGATGGGCAGGTGCGGCTGGTGTTTCGGAGTGTGCTGAGCTATGGAGAGCGGGCGCGGCGTGCCTCGGAGGCAGCGGCATGTGCCGGGCAACAGGGGCAGTTCTGGCCGATGCGGGAGCTGATCTTTATGCGCCAGGCGGATCTGTTTCAGCTGGATCCGGCTGCCATGCCCGATGTGTTGATCGGCTATGCGAGCGAGATCGAATCAGTGGATACAGCGGCCTTTCGTGCATGTGTAACGAGCCGAGAGACGCTGGCGGCGATCGAAGCGGCTGACGCCGAGCAGCGCAGCCGTGGTATTATCTCGCAGCCGATTTTCGAGATCGGCAGTACGCGGCTGTATGGCCTGCAGAGTGTCGAAGCCTTTGCCCGAGCGATCGAGGCGGCGCAGCCGTGAGAACCATGCTAGCCATTGCGGTTGGTGCTGCGGTGGGTGCCAACCTGCGCTATCTGATCAGCAGTTGGGCCAGTATACGTTTGGGCGCCGATTTCCCCTACGGTACATTGATCGTCAACCTGATCGGCAGCCTGGCGGTCGGCATATTCGCCGGCCTGGTATTGCGCATGCCGGTTCTTGAACCATGGCGGGCACTGGTCGTGACTGGATTTCTGGGCGGATTGACGACCTTCTCGACCTTTAGCTACGAGTTGATGCGCTTGATCGAACGTGGCCAGATGGCGGCCGCGTTTGGCTATCTGACACTAAGTGTTTTGTTGGGCCTGGCGGCGGCTAGCTTTGGTCTGTTGCTGGCACGAGGATAGTGATGACGAGTACGTGGCAGCAGCTTCGCAGTGCCCGCCGGTATGCCTGCCATATGCTCGTGCTGCTGGCGTGGTTGGTCGGCACCCTGCCGGCAGCAGCGCAACCGGCGGCACCACGCCCCGAAGATGATCTGCAAGGGTTTCTGGCGGCGCAGCCGGGGCCGCTGGCTGCATACCGTGCCGGTAGCCGGAGCGCGGCACAGATTATCAGCGGCGCAAGTGCCTACTATGGCATCAGCCCACGCCTGCTGCTGGCTCTTCTGGAAGCCAGTTCGCAACTCCTCAGCCGCCGTGATAGTGCCCCCCAGGCGATCGAACGACCATTTGGCGCTGCGGCACCGGCCGGGCTTGCCGAACAGATCGATTGGGCGGCGGCAACGCTACGTGCCGGGCTAGGCCCTTATGAGCGTGAACCGGCGCTCCAGTTCAGCGATGGTTCGTGGGTGACACTGACGCTCAATCAGGCACCCGAAGGATTGGCTGTACAGCGCTTGCTGGCCGTGGGGCGAACCCAACGCGAATGGCGGGCGGCGCTCGCCCGTTTCGATCACGCATTTCAGACCTACTTCAATAACGAGCTGCCTGATATTCAACCTGTTGCCGGCCCGGCAATGGTCGGCTTTTTGCGGCGCCCATGGCCCGAGGGAACCCGGGTGATCCACCTGGCGCACTTTGACCACGCCTACCCGACCGTTGACACTGGCCGGCGTGATAATGGTGTGGTGGTGAACTATCTTGGGCGTGGTGGTATGCAGTATGACGGCCATGATGGGCATGATTTCACGTTTCCGGATCGCCCGATCGGCACGTATATCCTGGCGGCGGCGGATGGCATAGCATACGCCAGCACCCACCGCGGCAATGGGGTCTGGATTCAACATCCCAACGGCTATGTAACGGTCTACTGGCATCTCGATCGTTTTGCCGGGATCTTCCGTGGGCTGGTGAATGCAGGTCGCGGCGTACCGGTACAGGCCGGTATGCTGATCGGCACCAGTGGGCGCAGTGGGCCAAATGTGCGAACCCCACATCTGCATTTCGAGGTTCGCCACAATGGGCGGCAGGTCGATCCATACGGTTGGTATGGTGCCGGGCCCGATCCATGCCTGCAGTATGCCGGCTGTGGCGAGAGCACCTGGCTCTGGCATCCCGAGTTGATTGGCGAATTTAACTTCACACCACCTGATCTGCCGGCGGCAGGGTTGCGCGATCGCACCCCACCGCTGGCTACCATGACCCTTGATCCGGATCCGGATCTGCTCTTCCTGGCACGTTTCGACGGCCATGCACTGCAGCAGGTTGGTACCGGGGCACCACTCGTGGTTGGTGCGCCTGGGTTTCCTGCGGCCCATTTTGGTACGGCGCTGCTGGTTGGGGCTGCCGATCGGGTCGCCTTCCCCAATCAGGGAAATCTTCAGGCCGAAACCGGTACGATCATTGTGTGGGCCATGATTCCGCAGCAGTACATGCTCCCGGGTAATCGGCGCAACTACCTGTTTGCGGCCAGCGCCAACCCCAACGGTGCGCCGGAATACCGTGGTACGCTGGCGCTGCGCCGCGAGATTGGCACCGATCAGGTGGCATACTGGAACTTCTGGACAGTTTCGGCAGCGGTGAGCCACGACCTGAAGACCCGCGATATACTGCGCCCCGGATTACAGCAGATCGCGATCAGCTGGGATCGTACCGCCCGGCTGAAGCAGCTGTACCTGAATGGCGATCTGGTGGCGCAGATACGCGATGCAGATCTGCCAACCGATATCGGCGCATGGCTTGAGATCGGGCGGTTTACCGCCGGCTCGGCGGCCGGAGGGATCGCGATCGACGAACTGGCGATCTACCGGCGCGCATTGACCCCGGCCGAGATTGCGCGGAGTGCGAGCGATCGTGCTGCGCTCCGCGCCGAACGCCCCGGTGATGGGCGGAGTGTCCTGATTGATCTCAATGCCTATAGTCGTGGTGGTATCATGGCGGTACAGGGCGGGATCGATGAGCGTTTCGGCGATCCGGTGCCGTTTGCCGATACGTATCGTATGCAGATACCGTCAACTGCCACGCTGCTTCATGTGCGTCTGTTTGATCGGAGCGGCAACCGGGTGACCCTCGATGCACGGCTGCCGTATGCGGCACGGCGCGTCTATGTGCCGCTTATGAGCCGATAGGCGATCGGCATAATATAACGATATGCAACCAAGACACCACCTTCACGCGTTCTGTGTGTTGTTTACCCTGACCCTCGTGGTGCTCGCCATACTGCCGCAGGTAGTGCCGGCCGCGACGCGCCCACACGTCTATCTGCCGCTGGTACAGGTGCCCGGCAGTGATCTGGTGCTCGACGGGCTAGAACTGATCCAGACGACGCAGACCGCCGCCGGGGATCTGCCGTTGGCGGCGCAACGTGCGACGATTGCGCGTATCTATCTGCGTAGTGTACCGGTATCAGCGGCATCGGCTGCCAGTGTCGAGATCCATGCGACACGCAATGGCTTGGCTTTGCCGGGTTCTCCGATTCGCATCAACCGCTACGCCGTGCCGGCAACCAGCAGCCGTAGTAACTATGGCAGCAGCCTGAATGTGCCGCTGCCGCTGGCATGGGTGAGCGGTACGGTTGACCTGGAGGTACGGGTGGATCCGGAGGATCGCATCAAAGAGCCTGATGAAACCAACAATACCCTGACATTGCGGCAGCAGTTTCGTGAATTAGCGCCATTGCGCATCACGCTCGTGCCGATCGATTATATTCATTTGCCCAGTGGGCAGCGCTATGCGCCGATCGCACGCGATCCGATCAGTGGCTGGATCCGGCGTGCTCTGCCGACCCCAACCGTAGATGTGCAACTGCGAACCCCCTACCGCTTCAGTGGCGATCTGCGTAGCGGCAACGAATGGGTGCGCCTGCTCGAAGAGGTGACGGCGCTCAAACAGTTTGACGATGCCGCCGATACCGAGATCTACTATGCGCTGGTGTCGGCCCCTGGTGCCGACTGGACGAAGGGCGGTATTATTGGTATCGCCTGGATCGGCTTACGTGTCGGGGTGGGCCTTGATATGCAGAATGATGAGTATACCGGGCAAGTGGCGCTTCATGAGATCGGCCATACCTTTGGCCGCTACCATGCGCCATGCCCGGCGCAGGGCATTGCTCCCGATTCGGTCGACTGGCGCTTCCCCTATGCCGATGGCTCGATTGGCGCGACGACGATCGGCCTCGATCAGATGAATGCATTACTCTGGCGGGCAAACGAGCCTGATAGAGCCCGTGATGTGATGAGCTACTGTTCGCCGGCGTGGCTCTCGGATTACACCTACCGTGCCTTCTTTGATGTGCTGCGCGCCGATCACAATCTGCGGGCCGCCTTTTACGATGATGCGCTGACTCTCCGCTTGCTGCGCGGTACCGATGGTTCGCTGACGCTGCGGCCGATCTATCGCATGCCCGGCAGTGCGATGATCACAGCGCCAGGCGCAGAGACGGCGTATCTCGAACTGCTCGATGCCGTGGGTGGGTTGCTGGCACGCCATACAGTGCAACTGGTTGAAGTGGAACAACCGCATGCCCATCGGGCCGATGTCGCCATACAGCACGACATAACGACAGGTACGCAATTGCTGCTTGCGCGTCTGCCCATGCCACAGGCGAACATTGCCGCGATACGGCTGTTGCAGGCCGGCCGGCCGGCGGTGACATTTGATATGGCACCGGCAGCCAAGCAGGGCGAGGGTATCCAGCTGGAACTGGCATACGATGGGCGCACCGCGACCTTGCGCTGGGCGCCGGCCACGACGCCGCTGCTGGTGAGGGCGGTATCTGCCGCGACCCGGCCGACGCTCGGTTTCGATCTGCAGGGCGGTGAGGCGCAGTTCGATGCGCTGCTCTTGCCGCCGGGTACGGTGGCGCTGGAGGTGGTAGCGGCAGGTGCCGCACCGCAAGAATTGCCGTTGCCGAGCGAGTGATTACCGGCTGATACTGAGCGGCAATACACGCAACCCCGACACATCAAGAACACGAACGTGCCGGCTCGCTGAGGATCTCGCCAAGCTGTCGCTGGTCTTCAGCACTCCACATGCCGTCGGCAAGCGGCCCATTGCATGCAATCAAGCTAAGTTCGTCGGCATCGAGTGTATCGGGGGTTGCGCCCAGCGCACGCAGCCAGTTCAGGTCGATCAGATATACGGCACCGAAGGCATAACGTACCACGGCGCGGGTTGTGTCGGGGGCGAAGATGATCTGCTCGGCCCCGGTGCCGAGTGCCACCAGCGCCCGTGGTGCCGCAAGATCCCAGATATCACCGGCGGCCGATTTGTCGTAGCGTACCGCAAGTGCGCTGCCATCCCGACTAAAGAAGACATGCCCCGAGCGCGCCTGGTCGGCGAGCGCAACCACCTGCGGTCGGTCGCTCCAGCGCAATTCGCTGCGCCGATCATCATAGCGCACCAGGTACGCAGTGCCGTTGCGCTGGGCGATCACATCGGCCACGATTCCGTTCAGTGGCTCAGCTAGATCCGGGCTCGTGACACGGCGAATCTCCCCCACGATCTGGTCGTCATAATCGATGATCATGGTCGTTTCATCGGGCAGGAAGAGCAGTTTATCGACCCCACCTTCGATCGCCAGGAATGGTTGAGTTTCCCCCTGACGATAGACGGCCAGGCTATTACCGCGACCTTCGGCCGAGATCAAGCTGCCGCCGGGGCTGAAGCGCAGGCGAAAGATCCCTTCGCCAAAATCACGAACCTGGGTGCCATCGGCGGCGGCGTAGATCGCCGCACCGGCACGCTGTTCGAGCGCCACTGCGACCAGAGCGCTATCGGGGTTAAAAAATCTCCCCCAAACACCCCCACTAAAGTTACCAAAGCCTGGGTTAGCGGCCGGGCGGCGCGACACGGGGGGGGCGTCATCGCGATCCAGCACCGCCGATGACCAATCGGGGGCGAGAATAACCTTCTCGCGTTCGCCGACATCATAGAGGATGCTGCCGTCGGTGACACGCCGCAGTTCGATCCGCCGCTCGGTGCGCATTCGCACCAGAGTGCTATCGGGGCTGAAGGTGATATCGGCCGCCGGTGCCATACGCCACACCAACCGGTCGCCCTCGCGGGTACGGAGTTCGGCGGCATCGGGGAACACCAGCAGACAGTGGCTGCCATCGGGTGCGCATTCGGCACCATTGAGCTGCCGGCCGGCCGTATCGATCGGGATGACACGCCCATCGACGGTACTGCGCAGTTCGGCACCCGCCTCGGCGTGACGGAGCACAAAGATCGGTGCATACTGGGTGGTGGCAATCGTTGCAGCTTCGTCCGACAGGCGGGCAATCCGGCCGGTGCGGGCGATCGAGGCGGTCGAGCGGGTGAGCTGGGTGCGCTGTGCGGCGGTGTCGTCGGGCAGGCCGGCCAGCCCTTCGAGTGCCAGCCGAAGTGCCAGGAGTGGTGTATCGGGTGCGCGACGCTGCCCTTCCGAGACGAGATATTCGGCGCGTGCCAGCCGCGCATTCCGATCGGCCGAACGCCAGAGCTGGGCAATCGCGATCGTCGCGATCAGGGCGATCACCAGGGTTGAACCGAGGGCGATATTGGCAATCATGCTGATACGCAACGAACGCTGACGCGCAGCTTCGCGTTGGGTCACGCTTTGCTTCAGCAGATCCTGGGCGGCAGGGTTGCGCAGGGCAACATCACCGCGCTTGTCGAGCGCCTCGGCTTCGGCCAGCCAGACCCCCACGAGTAGGTAGTCATCGGTGCGATTACGTTCTTGCCATTCGGCAAGCGCCTGTTCGAAGCGCACGCGCTGTTGGAGAATCTCGCGCTGTGATGCGATTTCGCGCCGGAGTCGATCCCAGTTGGCGATCAGGCTTTCGTGGATGATATCGACCGTTTCGATCGGCGCATCGGTGCCGGCTTCATAGTTCTTACTCAGCAAGCGCGCTGCGGCCAGGCTGTCGATCAATGCTTGGCGCTGTGGATCCCCCCGTTCGAGCTCGGCGGCGGTACGGCGGCGGCGCACATCGCGGCGTGGATCATCATCGAGTGATACTTCGACAAGATCAAGCAGCATGGCCAGGATCGCCTGCTGATCGGCTGGTGGGCGTGGCTTGCTGTGGGCACCATCGTAATCTTCAAAAAGAAACACCTCTTCGGCACGCAGCCGAATGGCACTAGTGAGCGACGTATAGGCCGCACGTGTCATGCTGCCGCGCCGCCACAGATCTTCGAGAGTGACCTGCAGCAGCGGTAGGTAGGCGGCATCGGCGGCGGCATCGGCGGCAAGCTGAGTAATAAGTGCCGGTTCGACCCGCCGATCGGGATGCATGAACTGAACAGGGCGCACAATCGTTGCCTCTAGTTCGGCCGGAGTCATGGCGCGCAGGTCGATACCATGTTTCGCGATTTCGTACAACTCGCGATGATCGAAAAGTTCGGGCAGGTAATCGGCGCGCATGGTGGCGATAACATGCATCCGCAGTGTTTCGAAGGCAGGCAGTGCGGCAAGAATCGCAACGAATGCATCATGCTGGGCAGGTTCGGCCTGCGTAAACAGCTCTTCGAACTGGTCGATCACCAGCAGACAGATGCGCCCTGGCGGTGGTGGGCCACTTGGCACACCCACCATAAACGGGCGTGTCGCGGCGAAGGTATCGTCGGGTGGCAGGCCGAGTTGGAGCAGGGCATCGGCCAGTGCGGCGAGCGGGCGACGCCCCGGCCGCATGACGGCATGGAGCACTGCGAGCTTGCGAGCCTGATAGTGTGCTTCGAGTGCTGGCAGCAGCCCGGCCTGGGCAAACGATGATTTGCCGCTCCCGCTTGCCCCGGTGACGAACATGAGCGATTGCTGGTTGCCGGGGTCGGTGAGGTGGGTTATTGCGTGCCGGATCTCGCGTTCACGACCGGCAAAGCGCTCGCGCTCAGCATAGGTAAAGGCGCGTAGGCCAAGATACGGATTCGGCAGGCCGCCGACCGCATATGGATCAACACCGATCTGTACCGTTGCTCCGCTGAAATCGCCGCTCAGATTGTACTGATCACCACCGATGAACGTACCGCTCCGCTGGTCGGCGACTGGCGGCGGTGTGTCGGGCTGTTTGTCGGGCTGGTCGGAAGCGGTCATGCCGCTGACCCCTATTCTTCGATACGCACCAGGAAGTACTGTTTACGCCCTTTGCGCAGAATAATAAACTGCCCCTCAACACTATCGGCCAATGTGACCATCCGACGCACGTCGGCCGCCTGTAGATTATTGATATAAACCCCGCCGCCTTCGATCAGGCGGCGGGCTTCCCCGCGTGATGCTGCGGCTCCGGTGGTCGTCAGCAGATCGATCAGCGGCATCCCTTCGCCGCCAAGCGCGGTCTGCGGCACCGAGCTCGAGGGGACATCGGCGAAGATATCGGCGATATCTGCGGCACCGAGTGCGCCAAGTGCCCCGCCGAAGAGCGCCTGTGATGCCTGCTCGGCACGTGCCAGCGCTGTTTCGCCATGCACCATGCCCGTTACTTCACGCGCCAGGCGGATCTGGGCGGCACGCTGTTCGGGCTGGCTATAGAGTTGCTGCTCGTATTCCTCGATCTCGCTGCGTGTCAGCCAGGTGAAGTAGCGCAGATAGTTGATAGCGTCGCTATCATCGGTGTTGAGCCAGAACTGGTAGAAGCGGTAGGGTGATGTGCGATTCGCATCAAGCCATACCGAACCTTCGGCTGTCTTGCCGAACTTGCTGCCGTCAGCACGGGTAATCAGCGGGTAGACAACGCCATGCGCCTGGCCGCCGACGGCGCGGCGGATGAGTTCGGTGCCGGCAGTGATGTTGCCCCACTGATCGCTGCCGCCGGTCTGCACTCGGCATCCATGATGCTCGTACAGATACTGGAAATCGTATGCCTGCAACAGCATGTAGCTGAATTCGGTGAATGAGATGCCATGTTCGTTCGAGAGCCGTGAGCGCACCGAATCTTTGGCGATCATATAGTTGACCGTCAGATGTTTGCCGACATCACGTAAGAATCCGATCGCCGACAGCGAGGTGAGCCAGTCGGCATTATTGACAAGCTGTGCCGGGTTGCTGCGTGCGTTGAAATCAAGAAAGCGCGCCAGTTGCTGCTTGATTGCATCGACATTGGCATCGACCTGATCACGCGTCAGAAGCTGACGTTCGCTGCTGCGCCCGCTTGGATCGCCGATCATGCCGGTGCCGCCGCCGGCCAGCGCAATCGGCGTATGGCCAAGGCGCTGCCAGCGCGCCAACGCCAGAAGCGGCACCAGATGCCCAACATGCAGGCTGTCGGCCGTCGGATCAAAGCCGTTATACAGCGTGACCGGCTCGCGGGCGGCGAGGGCGGCAATCCCCTCGGTCGAATCTTGTAACAGGCCGCGCCAGGTCAGCTCTTCAATAATGCCGCTCATAATGTCTCTTTCTGTTTCGGGTACATCATCTGTTCGGCCAAATTGTACCATCTTTTTGCGCTACTCCATGCCTCAGCAATCCCAGCCGATATCCACCCAGCAACCACCAGCACGCATACCTTGTGCGGCAACTGGCCGCATGATAGCTAGATGCAAAATGGTTGATCATTGGGACCGCGCGCATCTTGCGCGCATGCGGGCGGGACGCCCGCGCTCCCAGGATGCGGATGGTTCAATGGTTCTGCACTTCGCTATAACCATGGCGGAAGCTACAACGAATGGAGAATATATAAGACTTAAGTCTCATGAAATATCGCCGCAGGCATGCTATGCTTCGATGGTTTATGAGACTTAAGTATTACGAATGAGAAGGCGATCAATGCAACACGCACGAACTGTAGCGACGGCCCTGGCTGGGGTGTTGTTGCTTTTATCGGGATGGTTCTTTAGCGGCATGCACGAACCGGCTGCTGCTGGTGAAGCAATGGCGGCGGCGCAGAAACGGATCTTCTTGCCGATGGCCGGGCGCAGCCTTTCCGGTGGTGCGCCGCCGGCGACCCCGGTGCCGCAACCACCGGCCGCAGCTGGGGTGTTTCTGAGCCGGATGGGTGATTACCACCTCAACAGCAGTATCGCAGTCGATCATGCCGGCGGTCTGCATGTGGCCTACACGGCATCGGGCAAGACACCGGATGGGGTTGACCCGGCCTACTACAGCTATTGCGCGGCACAGGCAGTGAATTGTGCCGATGCGGCCAACTGGCAGCGGGTGGTTCTTGGTAGCGGCGCGGGCGATATCCAACTATTGTTGAGCAGCAATCAGTCTCCGCGCATCCTGATCAGCCCGACGAGCGGCAGCCGCCAGCCGGTCGCATACCGCTATGCTGCCTGCAATAACAGCTGTGGTACGGCGGCAAACTGGGGGATTGCCAGTGTCGGGATAACCAATGATAGCGGCTTTGGTGCCTCGCGGAGGCTGGCGCAGAGCTTCGCGCTTGACGCACAGGATCGGCCGCGTTTTGTCTATATCGACTATGGTGCGGGTGGGGCTGAGCATACTGGTACTCTGCTGGCCTACTGCGACAGCGGCTGCACCAACAGTGCCGGTTGGAGCGAAATCCTGATCGACGAGCGAACCATTGGTGATCTTGCCCTACAGATCGACAGCCAGGGGTTGCCGCATCTGCTCGGCAGCCTGCTTGATGAAGAACGTGAGTCGTTTCTGTTCTACCGGCGCTTTGATGCACAACACGGCTGGCAGCAGATCAACTTCTTTCGCCAGGGCAATGGCGATGCCCACTGGTCGTTCAGGCTTGATGGGCAGGATCGGCCACGAATCGCGTTCTACCAGGCGGCGCTGGCCAATGGGAGTGGTGAGCGGTTGCTCTATATGGCCTGTGATACGAACTGTGCGACAGGTGAGGCCTGGCAGATTCGCGATCTCGGCCTGGGCCAAGGGCAGGGTAAATTTGCCGCACTGGCGCTCGATAGCAAGGGGCAGCCGCGGATCGCATTTGCCGTCGCCGGTGGGTTTGGCCTTGGCTATACCCGCTGCGACAATGCCTGTGCCACAGCACAGGGCAGCTGGGAGACGACCCTGCTCGAAAGCCCGGTGCAGGCGATCGATCGTCTGCCGCCGGTGCCCTTCTGTCGTGCCCCTGTCTGGGCTGGGGGTGAGATGCCGTCGCTGGCCTTTGATCGCAATGGTGCCCCACGTGTGGCATATGAAGGCGAACTGACCGGTCGCTGCCTGGTAAACCCCAACGATCCGAACGATGGAAGTGAGCAAACATTTACGATCTTCCGTGGGATCCGGGTTATCTTCCCATAGCAGCACGCTGCTCGTGGCATGGTGGCAGGGGCGCATATCGCGCCCCTGCCATAGGGTTCGACGCTCTTGCGGCACCACCGCAGACTCCGTATTCCCGTATCGAGTACTACTTGACACTCCCCATACCCTCGTGTATAGTCACTCCATCCAGAAGAGGTATAGACCACCAGATCTCTATGCCACGCGGGAGGCTGATGGATCTCGATCGACACAGCCCGGTTCCGCTCTATTACCAGCTCGCCGAGACGATCCGCGAGCAGGTACGTGCGGGTGAGCTGCGCCCTGGTGATCAGCTGTTGCCCGAGCGGGTGCTTGCCGAACAGGCAGGAATCAGCCGGATGACGGCGCGTCAGGCGCTGGCGTATCTGGTACGCGAGGGTACGCTGGTTGTGCGGCATGGGCTGGGCACCTTTGTTGCCGAGCCGAAGCTTACCTATGATGCATTTCATCTGCTTGGTTTTAGCGAAGAGATCATGCATCATGGCGAGCGGGCTTCGTCGCGCTTGATCGAGCGGGCCTTGCTTGTTCCACCGTTGCGGGTAGCTGCCGGGCTGCAGCTGGCAGCCGACGAGCAGGCCGTGAAGATTGTGCGCTTGCGCCGTGCCGGCGATGCACCGCTACTGCTTGAGACGATCTACCTGCCGGCAGCGCTCTTTCCCGGCCTCGAAGCGGCTGATCTTGTTGCAGGTTCGTTGTATGCGCTGCTGGAATCCCGCTACGGTGTGCGGATGCAGCGTGCCGAACAGGCACTTGAAGCCACGATTGCCAATGACTTTGAGAGCCGGTTGTTCAACATCGACACAGGCACGCCGATGATTCTGCTGGAAGGGATCACCTATGACGATCGTGGCCGGCCGGCCGAATATTTCAAGGCCGTCTATCGGGGCGATCGATTCAAATTTGCCTTCGCCAGCGAGCGTGGTGTCGTTATGCCGCTCAATAGTGTGGTACGCCCGGCCGGTAACGGATTGCCGGCCTCATAGATAGATAAGGGTTGCTATGGGGTACACACCATCGCCACGGCCAACATTTGATGGGCCGGCGCATATTCCGTATCCGGCGACGACGCGGCATCTGTGGGGGGATGTCGAGGCGGGTGAAGTTGCTGATTGGATCTATGTTTCAAGCCAGAAGATCCATCAGTTGCTTTTTGGCCTGAGTCCGGGGCAGATGTTCCGCCATTCCGATGCACACCGAACGATCTTTGCCGCCGACGAGATCTACTATGTCGTGAGTGGTCGCATGGCGATTAGCAATCCGTTAACCGGCGAGGTTCATATGATCGCGGCGGGGGAGGCGGGCCTCTTTCGCCGTGGTACCTGGCATCATGCGCTCAGCTGCGGCAGCGAGCCATTGCGGGTGCTTGAATATTTTGCACCGCCACCATCGCAAGGGACATCCGGCGCCTATTCGCGCACCAGGCCTTACCTCGAACTGCAGCAGTCGCGTTATACGCGCGACGAACTACTCGGCCGCTGGCCGATGGAAGCTGAGGTGATTCGTCGTGAAGAGACGATACGGGTTGTGCGTGACACCGATCTGCTATGGCGTCTGGAAGGTGATGAACACCGCATCCCGGTAGGATTGCTCTGCGCCACCGAACATCTGACGGTCGGCAGGCTGGCGCTTCAACCCGGCGAGCAGACCGATCGGCGGGGGCATGGGGGTGATCTGAGCCTGTATGTGCTTGATGGTACGCCGAACATTCTGTTGCCCGAGCAGCAGGGGCCGCGCTGGTTCGAATTGCAGCCGGGCGATGGGTTCTATGTACCCGAAGGTGTGCCGTATCAGGTGTATAACATTAGCGGCCGGCCGGCCTCGATCCTCTTTGGAGTTGCGCCGGCATATCTGTAACGATTGGTTATGGCTCGCGGCAGACCCTGTGCAACAATCGACCCCCATAGGAATCGATGTCGGTGGCCCCAAGATTGCTGCCGGGCTCGTCGATCTCGCCGATGGGCGCGTGTTGGCGCGGCGCATGGTGCCGACCCGTGCCGAGCGGGGCGGGGCGGCGGTACTCGATGATGCGCTCTTGCTGGCCGAAGATCTGCTGGCCGTTGGGCAAAATCGCGACATCGTACCGCAATCGATCGGGGTGGCGGTCTGCGAGTTGGTTGATCCGCAGCAACACGTGACAAGCGCACACACAGTGGCCTGGCATGGATTGCCGATCCGCGAACGCTTTGCCGCGCTCCTGCCGGCAGCCGTCGAGGCGGATGTCCGTGCCCATGCACTTGCCGAGGCGCGCTATGGCGCCGGGCGGGGTGTGCCACACTATGCGTTTGTCTCGGTTGGAACCGGCATAAGTTCGTGCCTGGTGATCGACGGGCGCCCGCTGGCCGGGGCGCGTGGCAATGCGCTGGTGCTGGCGAGCAGCCCGCTGACGATGCGCTGTGATATATGTGGTAGCGTCAACCGGCCTATCCTTGAGGAATACGCCGCCGGCCCGGCGCTCGTCGCACGCTATACCCGGGCGGGTGGCAATGCCGAGCGCGGCGAGCAGGTGCTGGCGGCAGCGGCGGCCGGCGATCAACTGGCCTCCGAGATCGTTGTCACGGCGGCCGAGGCGCTGGGCATGGCGATCGGCTGGCTTGCCAACGTTACCGATCCGGCGGCGATCATTATCGGGGGCGGGTTAGGCACGGCCGGTGGTAGCTACTGGGAAGCACTGGTTGATGCAGTGCGGGCACACATCTGGGCCGACGACACACGCACGCTGCCGATTGTCATGGCGGCGCTCGGCCGCGATGCAGGGATCGTCGGTGCGGCGTGTGCTGCACCGGCCTGATCATAGCGTAGAATCCTGCCGGATGGGCAGTTGCAAAGCATAGGGACGCATTGTTCGATGACGAACCGCAGCCTGAGAAAAAGCTGGCGTAGCTGGCCAATTATCCGGCATCTGCGCGGAATCCAGTTCCGCCGTATGCGGCCGCTGCATGGAGGGCGGCTTGATCGTGGGACGGTCATCGTGCGCTATTATTGGGCTCGTTTTCTGGAGCAGTATCGGGCTGATATTCGTGGCCGTGGCCTCGAGATCGGCGAAACCACAACCCTGCGTACCTATGGCGGCCATGCCATCACCCAGGCCGAGGCGCTTGATCTGGCACCACATACCAACGAAGTGACGGTTGTTGCGGATCTTTCGCGTGCCGACCATCTTGCCGCCAACCAGTACGATTGCTTCATTATTCAGTTCACCATGACGGTGATCTATGATGTTGAAGCGGCACTCTACCATGCGATCCGCGTATTGCGGCCGGGCGGCACGTTACTGATCAATTTCGCATGCGTCGATTACTATCTGTACCGTGGGCTCGATATGGGCACCGGGGCGCCGCTCTACATGTACTGGTGGTATACTCCGCTACAGGTCGAGGATCTATTACAGCGTACCGGCCTGACGCCGCATGATTATTCCCTGACGATCTACGGCAACCTGTTTACCCGTATGGCGTTTCAGCTCAACCTGCCGGCCGAAGATCTCACCCGCTACGAGCTCGATCATGCCGATCCCGGGCATCCGCTTCTGATATGCGCCCGCATCGTAAAGCCGATCACCTGGAGCGCCCCCAGGCCACCCTATCGCGATCCACGCTCGACACCGGCAGATCCGCCGGCCCATCTTGATCCGCAAACCGGCCATTATGGCGATGAGTATGTGTAGACGAGAGCGGCCTGCACAGCGGTAGTATAAGGCAATCGTATTCAGCAAACAGCATACGCTCGCACAACGATACTCGCATCAGCAGAAGGAGCCAGACCATGGGATCCGGATCGAACAAAAACACCCTCGCCTCAAACAAATATCTCCGCATAAGAAGAAGGAGCCAGCCCAGGGATTCGGGATCAAACACGACCCCCTGTCTTTCCCTCAACCGCCGTAATTTCTTGCGCCTGCTCGCCGCATCGGGTGGCACGGCACTACTAGCGGCATGTGGCGGCGCTGCAGCCCCACCGGCGGCAGCCCCACCGGCGGCAGAGCCGACGGCCGCACCATCGGCGGCTGAGCCTGCCCCGGCAGCCCCACCGACGATTGAAGCGACGTCGGGCCAGGTCACGCTGACCTGGGCCAATCGGTACACAACGGCCACTACCCAGGAGATTCTGCCGCTTATGATCGGCGAATTCGAGCGCCAGTATCCGAATATCACGGTCGATTACGAAAACCCTGGTATGGGTGATGCGTATGTCGAGGGTCTGCTTGCGCGGATCGCCGGCGGTAACCCGCCCGATGTCGCCACGCTCTACGAGCCGCCGGTCGAATTTGCTGCCCGTGGTTCGCTGCTGGCGATCGACGACTACATGTCGTCGGCAGCGACGGCCAGGCCGGATGCGTTCTTCAGCGCCCCGTTGAAGTCGTGCCAGTGGCAGGGCAAAACCTATGGGCTGCCTTCGTCGGCCGGTGCCGGTGCGATCTACATGAACAGCGGCATGTTTGCGGCTCAGGGGATCTCGACTGATCGTGACGCCTTTCCCAAGACATGGGATGACCTGAAAGCACTCTCGGGTGAGTTTGTGGTTGGCGACGGGGCTGATATCACCCAGGCCGGTTTCGTTCCGTTTATTGGGAACAACTGGCTCTACCCGGCGTGGTCGGCCATGAACGGCGGGATGATCTACGACTCAAACGCCAACATGTACCGTATCGACAGCGACGAGAATGTGCAGTGGCTCGAATACTGGCTCCGCCGGCTCGGACCGCAAGTTTGCGGGGAACTCCCACAAACGCCCAATTTCCGGTACCTGGGCGCGTCCCTCCCCCC
>CALLZL010000524.1 GCA_937859575.1 uncultured Chloroflexota bacterium | reverse complement strand
AGCATCAGGCGACTCGGTCGGGTAGTTCTATGACACATTGAATATCCCACACACGTCTTCATCAACCGCACGGTCATCCAATTTCCACAATCGTCACGTAGGGTTCACAGCAGTCTGCTGCTGTTGCTCGCGACTTTGGCTACACACATGGCTACATCCATAACAAAAGCGGCGCTCGTACGGCTCGCCGCTCCGCGTTAGGAAGCCATAAAACCTGGTGGGCCGGGTGGGGATCGAACCCACGCCCGTCGGTTTAAAAGACCGCTTCTCTTCCACTGATCTACCAGCCCGCCGCCGTAGAGGCATCTCTATTGTAGCATATTTTCGGCCGGGGGCCGGTATCCGTTATGCCTGATTAGGGCGTATGCGTTCTCCTGAGCCGCACCTCCCTGGGCCTGGCTGTCATCCTGAGCCGCTCTGCGGCGAAGGATCTCTCCGCGCGAAGGGACATGCTCGGCGTTGCCGTTCTCTATGCGGAGAGATGCATCGCTGCGCACAGCATGACAGCCCGAAGCCCTAAAGCCAGGTGCAAAACAATTGATCATTGGGATCGCGCGCATCCTGCGCACATGCGGGCGGGACGCCCGCGCTCCCAGAATGCGCATGGTTCACTATTGCTGCACTTCACCTGAAAACATGCATGTCATACATGTTGAAGTATTGCGCGAAGACACATATCTTGGTACTATGCAACTATAGGTCACACGACTTGCAACCATCAGAATGGCTGCGGCAATCTATGGATCGTATCGACTCAAGTGAAGCACGTGTGGCTCTGGGGTATGCACTCTTCGGCTTGCTCTGGATCCTGATCTCCGATCATCTGCTCATCCTGCTCATCCACGATACACCAACCCAACAGCTTTTTCAGACCTACAAAGGCTGGTTTTTTGTGCTGTGTAGCGCCATCCTGATCTACGCTCTGCAGCAACGCGAGAAGGTGCGCCGCAGTGCGGCCGAGGCGCGCCTGGCAATAACCCATGAGCGCTATCGGATGCTGACCGAGTACGCCCATGATGCCATCCTCTTCATTCGTTATCACGATGGCCGGATCCTCGAGGCCAACCCGGCGGCTCAGTTGCTCTATGGCTATACCGCCGACGAACTGCGCTCACTCTCGATCATGCAGCTGCGCGCCCCCCAGACCCAATCAGTGGTTGCACAGCAGCTGACCCAGGCGCGCAAGGATGGTATTCGGTTTGAAACAATCCATCGCCACCATGATGGTTCGTCGATCCCGGTTGATGTGAGTTCGCGCGGCATGGAACTCAATGGTGAACCGGTGGTCATCAGTATTATTCGCGATCTGAGTGAGCAGCGCTTCTCGGAAATTGCTCTGCGCGACAGTGATCTGCGCTTTCGAGCGATCTTTGATCAGGCAGCCATCGGTATTGCCCAGGTCGATCTCGATGGTCGTGTGGTGCGCGGGAATCGCGCCCTGTGTCACATGCTTGGCTACAGCGCAGCGGAATTGACCGCCATGCACTTCCGCCAGTACGCCCACCCCCACGATACAGCCGCCGATCTCGCACTGTTCGCGGAGCTGATCGCCGGCCAGCGCAATGAGTATGATCTTGAAAAACGCTACCTCCGCAAGGATGGCAGCGAGATCTGGGGCCGCCTCACCGTCTCGCTGGTACGTGATGATACCGGTATGCCGCTGTTTGCCATCCGCATGCTCGAAGATATTAGCCTACGCAAACAGCACGAAGAAGCCCTGCTCCACAAGAATATCGAATTGCAGCAAGCCTACGAAGCCACGATCGAAGGCTGGTCGAAGGCTCTTGATCTGCGTGACCACGAAACCGAAGGGCATACCCAGCGCGTCACGGCAATGGCGCTGCGCCTCGGCCGGGCATGCCGCCTGTCGGAATCCGAGTTGCGCTATCTGCGCTGGGGGAGCTTGCTCCACGATATCGGCAAGATGGGGGTTCCCGACACTATTCTGCTCAAGCCCGGCCCGCTCGATGATGCGGAATGGGCGGTGATGCGCCGGCATCCGGTGCTGGCCTACGAACTGCTGCAGACCGTTGAGTATCTGCGGCCGGCGATCGATATTCCATATTACCATCACGAACGCTGGGATGGCAGCGGTTATCCGTGCGGTCTGCGCGGCGAAGCCATTCCGCTGGCGGCGCGGATCTTTGCCGTGGTCGATGTTTGGGATGCCCTCTGCTCGGATCGCCCCTATCGCCAGGCCTGGCCCACGGCAAAGGTACACGAGTATCTGCAGCAGCAGGCCGGCTCACACTTCGATCCGCAGATTGTGGCAACCTTCCTGGCACTACCGCCGCAGCCCTCAGCGGAATAATCGCGGGTAAACACTACGGCAACAGGCCAAGCTCACGCGCCCGCGCCACCGCCTGGGTGCGGTTGCCGACACCAAGCTTGCCGTAGATCCGGGTTGTATACCATTTGATAGTGCCGACCGAGCAGATCAGCTGTTCTGCAATCTCCGGGTTAGTCTGCCCGGCAGCAATCGCCACAAGAATCTCGTGTTCACGGCGGCTCAGCAGCGTCGCAACCGCCTCGCTGCCGCTATTCGTGCCGTCGCTCTGATCGAGGGTACCAAGGTAGTGCAGCGTCGTCGCGGCCAGGGTCGGCAGTTGCTCCGCCGCAATGGCACCGGCATACGCCGTAATGCCAAGCTGTGCGGCACGCTGCAGCAGCATGCCACTCGCGGCTGGATGCTGCTGCACCAGTGCGATCAGCATGGATGCATGAGCCGCGTGGCTGCCGGCAAGCAGCTCGGCACTGCTGAGTAGCACCGCAAGCTGGCGCGAAACGAAGGCCATATCGATCGCAACCTGTAATGCCTCGATCAATGCCGCCGGGGCCGCCGCGCGATCGCCGAGGGCAAGCTGCGCCCGGCCGCTCCCGTCGAGCGCATCGGCCAGGCCACCCCGATCGCCAAGCGTGCGATAGATCGCCAGGCTGCGGGCATACAGTTGATCCGCCTCGTGTGGCAACCCCTGGGCCAGCGCACTATGCCCCTCGCTGACCAGCGCGATCGCCATGCCTTGTGGGTCACGAAATTCGCGCCGTAGCTCAAATGCCGCCTGGTAATGACGCCGCGCCGCCGCCTGATCACCAACGGCGGCCGCGATATTCCCTTGCTCGACACGGCAGTAGGCCAGAAACCAGCGATTGCCGGTTGCTTCGGTAATCTGTGTCATCTGCTCGGCATACCGGCGTGCGATCTGCGCATGCCCCTGCGCCAGCGAGGCACTGACAAGCACATACAGCCCGGTGGCATGGTTCCCCGGGTGCTGCTCTGCTTCGGCCCGCGCAATCGCCGCCATACCCAAACGAATCGCCTGCTGGTATTCACCGGCGACCAGTGCCGTCACTCCCAGGCCGATCAGTGGCTCGGTTACATCACCCCGCGGGCGCGGCCATGGCAGCGCATCGGTTGCCGCGCGACCAGCCGAAAACATCGCCTCGGCTTCGGCCACATGTCCGGCCCGCAGCTGAAACCAGCCAAGTGATGAGTAACAATCACCAATCGCAACCAACCGCTCAGGGGTCGGTGGCCGCTGCTGCAGCTGCGTGAGTGCGTCGCTCACCAGTGCCACACCATCGCGGTATGGCCCGCGCACAAAAAAGAAGTTCTGGATCATGTTGGCGATACTGCGCAGCTGTTCACCATCACTGGCCGCCATGATATCCGGCCACGCCGCCCGAATGTTTTCGATCTCCGGTTCGAGTTCGCTCAGCACCTCGGTAATAATGCCGCGGTAGCCGCATATCGCCGACCACGCCTGGAGCTGTTCGGCATAGTAGCGCCCCTGTGCCGCATGCGCCTCGGCTACCTCTGCCGCATGCTCGTGCAGGCGATCGGCACCATACTGCCGTAACAGCTCGTGGATCTGATAGCGGCCATGCTCACCGCGCCGCACAATCGCCCGTGCAGTCAGATCGTCGAGATCCGGCAGGTCGGCTTCAGCCACCGCAGCGGCGGCTCGCCGGCTGAACCCGGCCCGAAACAAACACAGCCTGGCGAAGATCTGTTGCCTGCGCGCCCCAAGCTGCTGCCACGCCTGATCGCAGATCAGGCGCAGGCTGCGATGGCGCTCGGGCAGATTGCGCAAGCCGGTCAGCGGCAGATCCTGGCCGCGCTGGATCTCTTCCGCAATCGCCGCGCACGTCAGCGTACGTACCCAACCCGCCGCCAGTTCGATCGCCAGCGGCATTCCCCCCAACAATCGGCAAATCTCGCCGACAGCTGCATATTCTGCGACCGGATCGAATGCCGGGTACACCTGGCGGGCTCGATCAAAAAAGAGCTGCACCGCAGCCGGGGTATGCTCGCCATCGGTAACTGCAGCGGGCAAGCCATCGAGCGGCACCAGCCATTCTTCCTGGAGTTGGAGCGCTTCGCGGGTGGTGACAAGCAGCTTGAGCTGCGGCGCATGCCTGACAAGCCGGCTGAAGTAGGGCGCCACATCCGCCAGATGCTCGGCGTTATCGCAGGCCAGCACGAGCCGGCACGACCGTAATACCGCCAGTATCTGTTCGAACGGATCGTTGGCACCGGTTAATGGCACGCCAAGCGCCTCGGCAATTGCCTTAGGAATATCGGCAACATCCCGGATCGGCTGGAGTGCGACAAAACAGGCATCACCACCACCGGCTATCGTACGCTGCAACACCTCGAGCGCGAGCCGCGTCTTGCCCATGCCACCCGGAGCACAGATCGTAATCAGGCGCACATGCGGTAGTTCGAGCAGTGCCCTCAGCTGCTGCACCTCAGCCTCGCGCCCAACAAACGTCGTTGTCGGGTAGGGCAAGCCTTCTTCTACCGGAGTCTGGCCGCCATGCTCTCTGGTTGATCGTGTATGTTGAGCCATCATGTCTATTGTAGCAGATCACCGGGCAGTTTCAGGGCGCCCTATACACTATTGCCAGACAGCCGATCCCCACGCCAACCACAGACCAACCCCACAACCAACCATTGTCGGGTGACACAGCCCCACCCAACCGGCTAGAATGACAACAGGTCGATTGTTATGCAGAAGGAGAACATCAGTGACAACCAGCACAATGGATCAGCCGACATCGGAGGCATTTGCGGAGCGGCTCGTCGGTATGTTGAATGAAGGGGCACTCTGCCTGATGATCAGCATCGGCCACCGCACCGCCCTGTTTGATGCAATGGCGACGCTGCCGCCGGTGACGAGTGAAGAGCTGGCGGCGGCAGCCAACCTGAACGAGCGCTATGTGCGTGAATGGCTATCGGCACTGACAACCGGCGGAATCATCACCTATGATCCGGTCACCCGCAGCTTCCATCTGCCGGCCGAGCATGCTGCCTGGCTGACCCGCGCAGCTGCGCCGAACAATATCGCGGTCGCGGCTCAGTACATTCCGCTGCTGAGTTCGGTTGAGGAAGGGATCATCGAGCGCTTCCGCCCCGGGGGCGGCCTGCACTACCACGAATATCCGCGCTTCCATGCCGTTATGGCCGAAGATAGCGGCCAGACAGTCGTCGGAGCGCTGTTCGATTATATTCTGCCGCTGGTACCGGATCTGACGCAACAACTGGAAACAGGCATCGATGTGCTGGATCTCGGCTGCGGCGAAGGGCGCGCATTGATCGAACTGGCAGCCGCCTTCCCGCACAGCCGGTTCACCGGCTATGATCTGAGCGCGGCAGCCCTGGCAGCCGGGCGCGAAGCTGCCCAACGACGAGGCTTAACCAACCTGCACTATGCGGCAATCGATGCCGCACACCTCGATGAAACCGCCCGCTACGATCTCATCGTCACCTTCGACGCCATCCACGACCAGGCCGATCCGGCACGCGTCCTTGCCAATATTCGCCGTGCGCTGCGCCCGAATGGTGTCTACCTGATGCAGGATATTCGTGGATCCAGTGTGCTTGAACGCAATCTCGATCATCCGCTGGCGCCGTTCATGTATACGATCTCGACCATGCACTGCATGAGTGTCTCGCTGGCAGCCGGGGGGGCTGGGCTGGGCACCATGTGGGGCGAAGAACTGGCGCAGACTATGCTGGCCGATGCGGGTTTCAGTAATGTGCAGATCGAATACCTGGCCCACGACTTCCAGAATAGTTATTATATTGCGCGAGTGTAAACCTGAGCATCTGGCGGCGCGATTGCCGTATCCGAAAGGTCTGGAGGGCTTCGCCATCAAGTGATCTCATCTTTCTGATGCTCGTGGTCAGCGAAGCCGACCACGAGCATCAGAACAACAGAAGCGTTCCTTACGTCGGCGTGCGGCGATCGCTGAACAGTACATCATACTGGCGCTCGGTGATGCTATAGGGGATCAAGCGAACCAGGCCATTGCGCAGCGTGCGCGCCAATGGGTTGCGCATATGTGCCATTCTGCCCATCGAACGCGACCGCTCAACAACCATTGTGGCCTGTGCGTAGCGCTGCGCTTCGTACCTGCCGAACGCTTGCTGCGGATCGCTCGGGTTGGCCGCAAGGCACGCCGCGAGTACGGCGGCATCCTCAACTGCCTGTGCGCCGCCCTGGCCGAGGTTGGGCGTGGTTGCATGTGCGGCATCCCCGAGCAGGCCAATCCGGCCGCGGTGCCATGTTGCGAGCGGTTGCAGATCGTGAATATCGGTGGCGATGATCGCCTCGGCCGGTGTTGCCGCGATCAGGTCACCCACGGTAGGAGGAAACCCTGCAAACAACTGGTGCAACTGCGCCAATCCGCTCTCGTCGGCACGCAGTGTTTTTTCGGTGGCATCCATGGTTGCATACCAGTAGACCTGGTTGGGCGCAATGGCGGTAAAGCCGAAGCGGCACCCCGCCCCCCACACCTCCCAGCCGGTCTGCCGGAGATCATCCGGCAATGATACTGGTGCGATCGCACGGAAGGAACTCTGCCCGGAATAACGCAGTGCCGCATCGGGGAAGAGCTGCCGCCGCACAATCGAGCGTAGCCCGTCGGCACCGATCAGGATGTTTCCATATGCCTCGCTCTCATCGCTGAAGCGCACCCGGATGCCATCGGAATCGTCGTGGATGGTGCTGCATCGCTTGCCGAGGTGCAGTTGTGCCGGGTCGAGTGCATCGGCGAGGATGGCGTGCAATCGCCCACGGTGAATGGCAACCATCGGCTCGCCATAACGCTCGGCGAAGAGCCGCGTGTCGATACGTTGCAGCACGCCGGCCCGTGCATCTCGGATCTCTGTAGCAGCCGGCACGACACCGGCATCGCGGAGTTTGTCGGCGAGACCCAGTTGCCGAAAAATACGCATCGCATTTGGCGGCAGAAGTATCCCCGCCCCAACCGGGCGCATCAGCGGTGCCGCTTCATAAACAGCTGCGCGAATACCGCGTTGCTGCAGCGCAATCGCCAGTGTCAGCCCGCCGATACCCCCGCCGATGATCAGTGCCTCGTACATGTGTTTCTCCTTATTGGTTAATACTAAGGCCGCGCCAGAGCAGCGTCAGCGCAGCAGAGAGTTGTGCATCGCGCATCGTCTCCGGAAGCCGGCCGCCAAGCCAGGCGGCCAGCACACTAAAATAGATCGCGAAGATCGTCTGCGCGGCCAGCATGGCATCGACATCACCGGCAACGCGACCGCTTGCCTGCCAATCGCGAATGCGCGCAGTAAGGCCGCCCAAGAGCACCGTCAGGGCGTGGGTCGGTTGATCCGCTGGAAGAAAGAGCTGCGCATGGACAAACCGGCGCGCCAGTTCGATATTCTGCGCATAGAGCGCGAAGAATGGCGCAAAAAGTGCCATCAAACTTTCAACAACCGGCGCATCCGAGTCGATCGCGGCTAATGCCTCTACAACCCGCTGCTCCAGATCGTTCTCGTAGATCAGCAAGAGCAGATGCAGCTTCGATTCCGCATAGAGGAAAATTGTCCCCTTGGCAACATCAGCCTGCGCCGCGATCTGCTCGATCGTTGTCGCATCAAACCCCTGTTCCTGAAAGAGCGCTGCCGCTGCCGCAATGATCCGCTGCTGCTTCTCGTGCTGCGCCCGTGCCCGCCGCGTTGGTTTTTCGTGTTGCATAATAATGACCCTGGTCAATAATGACTATGGTCATTGTAGTCTATTTTTTTGTTCTGTCAAGAGATTTGCGCTGAAGTTGTGCTACCATGATCGGGTACCCGGCATGCTGTCGTGTGCGCTGTACCCTTGGAGAAGCCATGCGCCACTGGTCGCTCATCGTCATTATGGTGGTACTGCTGGTTGCCTGTGGTGCCGCTCCTGCACCGCCGCCTACCCCTTCGGCCTCGGCTGTGCCCGCTGCAACAAGCGTAGCGACACGCACATCGCTACCTGCTGCCACACCCACCCCACTGCCTTTGGCGACCCCACTGCCCACGGCGCCCCCAACCCCCGCGCTGCCATCGTATGACCTGGTGCTGCGCGGCGGCACGCTGATCGACGGCACCGACGCCCCGCCACTTGCCGATGCGGCGATCGCGATCCGCGACGGGCGGATCGCTGCTGTCGGCCCGGCGTCGAGTATTCCCTTCTCGCCCGACACACCGGTGCGTGATCTGCCGGGAACAACCTTTCTGCCCGGTTTCATCAATGCCCATGCCCACACCTGGACACTGGCAGATGATGAACTGCATGGCTGGGTACGCGCCGGTGTCACAACACTGCGCGATCTGAGCGGCCCGCGTGAACTGCTGGTTACACGCCGTGATACCCTGGCTTCCGATCCGAACATGCCACGTCTGTTTGTCGCCGGCCCGATGGTGACGGTCGCGCGCGGCCATCCGATTCCGATCTATGGCCTGAGCGATCGGGTGCTGACGGTCAATGGTGTGGAGCATGCCGCCCAGATCATCAACGGGCTGCTTGACGATGGCGTTGATCTGATCAAGATTGCGGTGAGTGGGCGCACCGACACTGCCTGGCCGGAGTTGCTCGATGAGGAGATTCGCGCCATTGCCGATGCGGCTCAAGATCGGAAGAGCACACGTCTGAACTCCAGTCACTAGCTTATGCGCGGGGGGCACGCGTCACGGCGCATGTTGATCGCTCCGTAGCGCTCCGCCGTGCGGTTCTGAATGGTATTGACGATGCGGCACATATGCCGCGCGACCGTATGCCCGACGAATTGATCGCCGAAATGGTCGCACGCAATGTCGCCCTCGTGCCGACGATCGATGTCTATGAAGGGCTGGCCGAGGAACGGGGCAACGCCGAGGAGTGGCGGCGCACCATCCTGCCGGTGATGTATGATAACCTGCGGCGCTTCGCCGCTGCGGGGGGTACCCTTGCACTCGGCGACGACTATGGGAACCCACGGGTTGCGCTCGGCATGCCAATGCCCGAGATTGAGCACTGGCTCGCCGCCGGCCTCACCCCGCTACAGGTGATCGTCGCAGCGACCCACGGCGGTGCGATCGTCTGTGGCCGCGAAGAGCAGATCGGCCGATTGCTGCCGGGTATGGCCGCCGACATCCTGGTTGTCGCTGGTGCACCATTGGATGATATCGGAGCCCTTGCACGGCCGGTGCTGGTCGTACGCGATGGGGAAGTTGCTTTCGCGCCGAGAGCCGGCAACCCGTGATCACGATTCATCACGCTCGACGGCTACCCAGGCCCAACCGCAACAGCATGTGTGCGGTGTGGCCCGTTGCCATGCCCATAGCACGCTTTCGGCTTCGACAGGCATAACCACCGCGACGCGGTCGTGAAGAAATTACCGCATCGCCATGCTGGTGAGCAGGCGCCTCGATAGAGTCGCCCACTCGCGAGCATGGCGGCACTCAGACACGAATCTCGACACGCGCATTCATACCGGCACGCAAGCCTGTCTGGCTTTCCAGAGCAATATAGACCTGGTAGGTACGTACTGCTCCGCTACTTGTCGCCGTCGGCGCAATAAAACTGACCGTGCCGTTGTAGACGGTGTCGTTCATGCCGTCGATACGCACACTCGCCGGCTGGCCGAGTTGCACCCGTACGATATCGACATCGCTGATCTGCACTTCGACACGCAGTTCACTGATATCGACGACCTGAATGGCCGGACGCCCCTGCACGACCGATGAGTCGCCTGGATCAATATTCACCACGGCGATCACCCCATCGAACGGTGCCCGTAGTTCGGCCCGCTCGCGGTTGATCTGCGCCAGGGTCAGGGATGCTTCGGCCTGCGCCACCCCGGCGGCGGCGGCGGCGATCTGAGAATCACGCGGATCCGGCAATAAGCGCGCTTCGGCGGCACGAGCCTGTGCGACCCCTGCCTGCGCTGCCGCCAACCGATCCTGATCGGGCGGCAACTGCAACTTCTCGAAGGCCTTCTGCGATTGCATGAGCTGGGCCTCGGCCGCAGCAATGCCGGTGATCTCGGCCTGACGGGCGCTTTCGGCCGCTTTTACCGCTAGTTCAACCGACTTCTCGGCCTGGCGCAGGGCAGCCTCGGCCTGCACAAACTGGGCATAGTAGTTCTCGCGCTGGCCATCACTCAGTTTATTGGCGATTTCGGCACCGGTGGCGGTGCGTGTCTTGGGTACGATCGGATCATTGCCGGTATCGCGCGCATATTCCCAGTTATATTTCGTCTGGGCATAGCGCGATTGCGCCTGGGTGAGTGCCGCTGCCGCCTGCTCAACCTGGAACTCGGCCTGTGTCTTGGCAAACGAAAGCCGGTCACGCGTCGATTGCAGATTGACCTCGGCCAGTTGCACGGCAGCCCGCGCTGTGTCGAGATCCTGTGCTTTGGCACCCGCCCGCAGCTGAATTAGCGCCGCCTCGGCCTGGCGTACCTGCGCCCGCGCCGCAACCAGATCAGCATCACGTGGATCTTCGCTAAGTGCCGCTTCCTGTGCCTTCGCGCTTGCCAGTGCTGCCTCAGCCTGCGCAAGTTGCTGATCGAACGGCCGTACATCAAGGATCGCCAGCAGATCACCGGCCTTCACCTGAGCGCCCTCTTCGATAAACACCTGTGCCACAGTGCCGGTAACCTGGAAACTCAGATCGGCATCACGGACGGCGGCAATCTCGCCGGCCCCCGTGACCCCCAACGCGAGCGGTATGCTATTCACACTACTCACGGCAATCGTCGTCGGCTGTACGATCACCGTCGGTGCAGGTGCCGGTATGGATGTCGGAGTAGCCTGGGGCTGCCCGGCACATGCGGCCATGACCAGCGCCGCCGCACTGCCGATCACGCCAAGTATCAATATCCGCTGTTTCAACGTCTGGCTCCTTGGTTGTTGTTTATCTAGTTTCGCAATGGTGTAATGAATGCAGCTGGATTGGAACACCCCCACTTACGACGTCTGCGTCGCGGCCTGCTGGCCAAGGTTATCGCCGGCAGTTGCGGCGGCTGTCGGTGCCCCCGCCTGCTCGCCGAGTGCCGGCGCAACAGCAAGAGCCGGCACAACCAGCGGGGTCGCGCCATCATCTTCGTCATCTTCATGTCGGCGGAAGCGGCGCGTCAGGCGCTCGGTCAGCGATTCAAGCAGGCTGTAGGCCGTTGGCACAACCAGCAGCGTCAGGAACATCGAGGTGGTTAGCCCACCAATCAGCACCGTCGCCAGGCCACGCCGGAACTCACCACCTTCGCCGGTTCCGACGATATGGATACCCATAGCAACCGGAAGTGCACCGGCGATCAGCGAGAAGGTTGTCATCAGGATCGGACGCAGACGAATGGCGCCAGCCAGCGCAGTTGCCGCATGTTTCTCCATGCCGGCGCGTCGCAATCGATTGGTGAAGTCAACCAGCAGAATCGAGTTTTTGACCACCAGGCCCAGCAGCATGATCAGGCCGATCATCCCGGTGATGTCGAGGTCGGTGTTCGTGATACGCAAGGCGAGAAACGCCCCGATGAAACTGAACGGCATCGCCATCATGATCACAATCGGCTGGGTGAATGAACCAAACTGCGACGCCAGCACCATATACACAAACAACACCGACAGTCCCATCGCAATAAAGAGCCCTTCAAACCCTTCGGTCTGCTGCTGCACCAGGCCGACGAAGCTGGTCGAAACACCGGGCGGGGTTGCAATCGCGTCGAGCTTTGCCTGCAGTTCGGCCTGAGCTTCACCGATATTGCGATCTTGCAGATTGGCGCCGATCAGCACCTGGTTAAGCCGGTTATAACGCCGGATGGTGGTCGGCCCGGTCGAGATCTCGACCGCCCCAAGCGAACTGAGCGGCACCGGCCCGGCGCGGGTCGGGATGATAATATCGCGCAGCGAATTCGGCGATGAACGGTCGCTCTCACGCAGCTGAACATAGATATCGATATCCTGACCATCCTGGCGGAGCACGGTGGCCCGTTCGCCATTGATCAGCGCCCGCACCGACGAAGCGATATCATCGTTGGTGATACCCAGATCACCGATCCGAGCCGGATCGGCGTTGAAGCGGATCTCGGGCTTGCCGGTACGGTAGTTGGAGGCAATATCGACCA
>CALLZL010000523.1 GCA_937859575.1 uncultured Chloroflexota bacterium | reverse complement strand
GAAGAAGCCGCCACGACGCCGCGCGCACGGATGGCGGGCGGCAGCGCCAGGAGTTTGTTCAGCGCACCGCGCACCTTGAACGACCCGGTATGCTGCAGATTTTCGAGTTTGGCATACACCTCGCCGGCGACTGCCGCACTCAATGCATCCGAGCGGTCGAACGGCGTTTGGCGGATGTATGGCCGGATCTGCTCTGCGGCATAGGCAGTATGGGTGATTAATGTGTCGTGCATGGAAGATGGAATCTCGTTCAACAGCCACCTTAATCGGCGACGGTCGGCCAGTGGAAGAAGGCAATGAACCGATGATCGGCACATGTTGCGCCGAGGTAACCATTTTCAAGAGCCACAGCCGGTGATGTGAGGCCATAGGCATTGGTAACAAAATCAGCACAGATCTGCAGGCCGAGGCCGGTGCCACCGGTTGTAAACCCACCATAGAAGAGCTGTTTGAGCACAGTACCGAAGCGGCTGATGAGCCGTTGTTCTTGTTCGGGCGTGACACGGTTGGTGATCGCAATCCGCAGGTTCGGCGGGCCATCGCTGGGCAGGGGCACAATCGACAGCTGCACCTGGCGATCAGCTGCATTGCGGGTCGCATTATTCATCAGGTTATAGAGCACGCGATCGAGGGCCGAGAACTCAATACAGCGCTCCGAGACGATCCCATCGAAGCGGCAGTCGAGTTGGACATTCACTTCAAGGCCGGGCAGGGCGTAGCTACTGTTCCATTTCTCGACCAGCAGGCTCACATTATGAGCGCGATCGAGCATATCCTGTGCATATCGTTCAGGATCAAGATCCGGAATACAATTCCGAATGATCTTCAAATGATCGCGCGTCAACAGAAACATGCGTGCCCAATCTTCCGGTTGTGAGATCCCCATCTCGGCAAGCTGGATGAAGACCGAGAGCGCTTGAAAGGCACCACCACGCAGATCATGCACCACCTGCCCGGCTGCACGGTCGCTGCCGGGATCGCTGATCTCACGGATGTTATTGATCAGACTCAACCAATCATGGCGGCGGGTGAAGCTGGTCACGACATCAGTGATATTGATGGTCTCGATCGGGCTATCGAGGAGCGTCCGCAGTTCGAGGAGTACGTCGTACATACGTCGGATGCGATCGACATCAATCGGGCTAAAGGCGTTGAGTGAGACACTGACCCCATCACCACGGTAGCGGCGTATGCGCTCGTTGACCAGATGAAGCGGTGCAAGATCAAAGAGTTCGGTATCGGTCAGAAGTGGCTGTTGCATCGACAAACCCTGTTCTCTTCAATCGGCTGCCATTCCGGTATGGCAGCCTTCCCGCAGGCTATTATATACGCTTCTGCTGTTGGATCGACGATACCAGGGCGCTTGTGAGGGTAGTATCAACGTTGCCTCGGGTGGGTCGGGGCGGTAAAGCCGCCCCGAGTATGCTTGGTAGTACCGTCGGCACCACCAAGCTTCCAGAGTTTGAGTACGAACGGTTCACTGCGGACTAGTGCCTTGAACTTATTCATAGCGCAGTGCAGCAACAATTGCGATCTGTGCGGCACGGCGGGCCGGTGGCAGCGCTGCCAGAACACCGATCGCAAGCCCGGCAAAGATCGTCAGAACGACACCGCCGGATGGGAAGGGATAGTCGAACGGTAGCCCGCCAAGGCCCAGGGCACCGACGATCGCAAACCCCAGCGCACTACCGGCCACTAGCCCACCGGCGATACCCAATGATGTGAGCAGCAGGCTTTCTGCAATAATCAGGCGCATCACCTGCGAGCGGGCCGCACCGATGGCGCGTAGCACACCGATCTCACGCGTACGTTCGAGCACATTGATCGCCAGTGTATTGGCAAGAGCCACCAGTGACGGCAGCGCCAACAGCACCATGAGCACATACAGGATGTTGCTCCGTGTCTGATTAGCGGCAAGTTGGGAGGCACGCCACTGTTCGAACGCGAGCAGCGAGAAGGCCGGATACTCGCGTGTCAGATCGCGGAGCGCAGCTTCAACGAGAGCTGCATCGGCTGTTGGTGTGCGATTGGCCATCAGAAGTGCGTCGTTTTCCTGGCGAAAGCTTGCTGCCAGTTCGGCATGCGGCAGATAGACCGTAGCCTGGCGGGCGTTGAGGTAGTCGATGCCGATACCGACGATTTCGAATGTTCGTTCGCCTGCCGGTGTCGTGAGTGTCACCTGCTGGCCGATGTGCAGCTGTTGCTGTGATGCCAGAATCCCGTTCATAATAATCGCATCGCCGGCGGCAAGCCGGGCATACGCTTGCTGCTCGTCGCCACTGGTGAAGATCAGGCCGGCAAGCCGTGGGTAGGTTGCCGGGTCGATACCGATCACCTGTACGCTATCGTCGGCAAGCTGTGCCGTGCCGTGCCGCAGGGTTGTCACCTCGGCGATGCCCGGTATCAGACGCATGCGTTCAGCCAGTTGCGGGCCGGCCTCGACATTCCCCTGGCCGAGCACGAGAGCTTCGGGCAGCAGCAGATAATCGGCGCGCATGCTTCGTTCGAGATACCCCATCAGGCCGGAGGTAAAGGTACTGGTAAGGCCGGCCAGCGCCACCAGAATCGCCAGGCTGATCATGATCGTCGAGGCGGTAACCGCTGCCCGTTCAGGATGCCGTGTCAGGTTGCCGCGTGCCAATTCCGCTTCGCCGGGGAAGGCGAGCTGGAGTTGACGACGAAGCAGCCGTGCTGTTGGCACAACCAGCAGCGGGGCCACGATGATGAGCCCACCGAGCAGCAGCAGGGCTGCCGGCATGGCAAGGGTGGCCTGCCCGGCGGCAAATATTGCCAGTGCTGCCAGCATGCCGGCAAGGCCGAGGAACAGCCGGCCGAGTGCCGGCCTGCCGATATGCTCGTGGATCACCGGGCGCAGCGCGGCAAGCGGGGTAATGCGTGCGGCCGCCAGTGCCGGTAACAGGCCACTCAACAGCGGCACACCTAGCCCCAGGCCAATGCTCATGGCAAACAATGGCATGCCAAACCCCGGATTACCGAGCGGCACCCCAAAGAAGCTCTCCCATGTCGGGCTGATTGCTGCAACCAGAATAGTTACCAGTAGGAAGCCGAGCAGCATGCCGAGCAATGTTCCGGCAATACCCAGTATCAGGCTTTCGGTCAGCACAACCAGCACCAGAGTACGGCGATCGGCACCAATCGCACGCAGCATACCGATATCGCGTCGGCGTTCGGCGATGCTGGTACGAAAGGTGTTGAGCATAATAAAACCGCCCATTGCCAGTGCGAGTACTCCAAACAATGTAAATGTCAGCTCGCCGATCTGGAGTGCTGAGCGCCATGTGCTGCTGCCGGCGCTTACATTCCCGATCTGGTAGCTGTCGCCGAGGTGGGCGAGCAGGGTGGCACGCAGCTGATCGGCAGGCATGTCGTCGTCGAACTGGCCGGCCATGGCATTGATCTGGCCCGGCATATTGAAGAGTGTCTGGGCTGTTGGAAGGGTCAGGGCGATCTCTTCATCGCCGAACACAGGCCGTTCCTGCAGTACACCAACAATTGTCACCGTCAGCATGCCGTTGGCAGCCGGTAGCTGCAATGTATCGCCAACCCCCAGGCCGGTGCGGCGGGTGAAGCTGGTACGCACCATGGCACCATACTGATCGCCAGCATCGAGCCAGCGGCCGGCAACCGGATGTAATGGGATGACTGCAGCCGCCGAAGTTGGATCCCAACCGTTAATCGTTAGTGAAGTGATCGGAGCGCCATCGTTGGTTGCGATGGTGGCAACGGCCGGCAGGCGCAGCGTGCGTTCAAGCACGGGGGTCACTTCGGCGACGCCCGGCATATTGCGTAGCTCTGCGGCAACACTGGCGGGGAAGGCTGCGCCGTTGCGCTGTGTCACGATCAGATCAACCTCGTGGATGGCAA
>CALLZL010000522.1 GCA_937859575.1 uncultured Chloroflexota bacterium | reverse complement strand
CGCACCGGCCCAACTATTGGCATGGCAATGTGGTGCTGCCGCGTGTTGCTCAGTGGTATGATACGCTCATCGATATCCGCAACATTCCGGCCGATGACTGGATGGGATTCACCCACGCGTACTTCCCGACCTTCGCCTTTGATGAACACATCCTGCGCGATGGCTGGGCCTTTGCCCGAGTGGGTACGGGGTATCTGGCGATTACGGCCGCCGGCGGGATCGAACTCGTGACGCGTGGTGCCGATGCATTCCGCGAACTCCTTTCGTATGCAGCCCAGAACGTCTGGGTATGCATGTTGGGCCGAGCGGCGCGTGATACCGATTTTGCCACCTTTCAGCAGCGCATTCTGGCGCTTGATATCCAATTCGACGGCATGCAGGTGGCGTGTGCCACGCTGCGCGGCGGCGAGATCCGTTTTGGTTGGAACGGGCCCCTCAGCGTCGATGGTGATGAACAGCCGCTGAGCGACTTCAAGCACTACGAAAGCCCGCTCTGCACATGCGAACTCGATGCCGAGGTTATGGAGATCGCCGGCTGGGAAGAGATCCTGCAACTGCAATTGCAGTGAGTGTCGGCCTGGCCATACGCGAGAAAGCACCGGAGTGGGAGTCATCAGAGACGCCATGCACAGACATTCACGACACACCCTGATTGGTCTGCTCGCCGGTGCCCTGCTGCTGGCGGCATGTGCTGCGCTGCCTGCAACACCTACGCTGCGCCCGCCCACACCAATGAGCGCACCGCCAACTGCGATTGTCCTGGCACCGACGGCCACGTTCGCCGTTGCGACACCAACCGCTGCACCACCGGCAACACCAACCAGCGGCCCACGACCGGCGGTACCAGCCGGCCAGCAGGATACCGGCCAGAGCAGCTATGGCGATCTGGGGGTTGATCTGTATGCCCAGGATGCACCCGAATTTCCCGGCGGGCTGGAATGGCTCAACACCGATCGCCCGCTGAGTATCGCCGAACTACGCGGTAAAGTCGTGCTGATCGATTTCTGGACGTATGGCTGTATTAACTGCATCCACAACTTTCCCGAACTCAAACGGCTGCAGCAGGAACATCCCGACGAACTGGTCATAATCGGTGTGCATTCGGGCAAATTCACCAATGAACGTGAAACCGACAACATCCGCCAGACTTTGCTGCGCTATGAGATCGACCACCCGACGATCAACGACCGCGATTTGACTGTCTGGCGTCTGTGGAACGCCCGTGCCTGGCCAACTCTGGTGCTGATCGACTCGAACGGGGTCATGGCCGGCCTGCATGTCGGCGAGGATGCCTATCGGGTCTTCAAGCCACTGATCGTCTCCCTGATCCGCGAGGCCGAGGCACGCGGGCGGCTGGATCGCACACCGCTCGACCTGCGCCGCGAACGCGATGGTCGCCCGCAGACATTGCTCTCGTTTCCGGGGCGTGTTCTGGCGGATCCCGCCGGCGAACGAATCTTTATTGCCGATACCAACCATCACCGCATTATTGTCGCCCGGCCCGATGGTGAAGTACTCGATGTGATCGGCGGTGGCGACCGTGCCCTGCGCGATGGGCCGTTCGCCGGCGCTGCGCTGGCGGCCCCGCAGGGTATGGCGCTGAGTGATGATGGGCAGACCTTGTATATCGCCGATAGCGGCAACCATGCGGTGCGGGTCGCCGATCTGCAGCAGCGTACCCTGGCAACCATCGCCGGCACCGGCAAGCAGGCCAGGATCTACCCACCGCCAGCCGGTATTGCACCCGATGTCGATCTGAGTTCGCCACTCGATGTTGCGCTGGCTGCCGGGCGATTGTATATCGCCATGGCCGGTTCGCATCAGATCTGGGCCTACCGCTTCCTCGACGGTTCGATCACCCCATTTGCCGGAACCAGCATCGAAGGGATTGTCGATGGCCCACGCGGCGAGGCAGATCTGGCCCAGCCAAGCGGCCTGGCACTCGCCGGCAGTTCGCTCTTCTTTGTCGATTCCGAAAGCAGCACGGTACGCCGGCTCAGCCTTGCCGATCGCGGCAGCATCAGCACGATTGCCGGTGGAACAAATAGCCTGTTCAGCTTTGGCGATAGCGACGGCAGCGGCACCGAGGCACGCCTGCAACATCCGTTGGCGCTCACAATCGCCGATGGGTTGTTGTATGTGGCCGATAGTTACAACCATAAGATCAAAGAGGTTGACCCACAGACCGGCGAAGTGCGTACCCTGTATGGCGCTGAACGCGGCTGGCGCGATGGCGATATGCCGCTATTCTACGAGCCGGGTGGCATCAGCAGCGCCGGCAATACACTGTATATCGCCGACACCAACAACCATGCTATTCGCGTCATTGATCGTACGAGCGGTGTGGCCCGTACCCTGGTGCTGCGCGGCCTTGAACGCTTCAACCCCAGTGCCGACGATACCGCCTTCCGCGGGACAGTCATCACTTTGCCATCGGCTACCCTGGCACCCGGAGCCGGTGTCATCCGTCTGGCACTCGAACTTCCGCCCGGCTATAAAGTCAACGATCTGGCCCCATCAGCGGTGGCATGGCAGAGCAGTGGTGCCGTCGTACGGCTGCCCGCCGATGCCGACCGCTCACTCGCCGGGCTGCAGTTTCCGCTTGAACTACCGGCGATCTTCAGCAATGGCAGTGGTACCCTCATTGCCGACATGACGATCATCTACTGCGAAGCCGATACCCCCGAACTCTGCCTGATCGAAGAGGTGCGCATCAATGCACCACTGACAGTCGCTGCCGGAGGTGCCGCGACGCTCGAACTGCCCTATACGATTGCACTACCACGGGAGGCCCAATGAACACTCCGGTCGCCGCCGGCGAATATCTCTTCGCCGAAGGGCTTGCCGCACTGCACGAACGTTTTGACCCACAAGCCGGGCTGATTGCGCAGACCACCGATACCGGCACCTACCATCCGACCCGTGAGTCGCTGGCATATGCCTATGCACTGGTGCAGGATGCCGGCCCGCCAGCCCTACCGCAGGCCGAGGCGATCATCCGGCGTGTCCTGCGCGACCAGGAGCGCCAGGAGGGCAACATCCACCATGGCGGCTTCAAATGGATGGACGAAGACCAGGGCGTGACCGACCTGAACGCGGTGCAGTTTGCGCTCGAACAGCTTCTGCCGTTCTACCAGGATTACGGCGATCTGCTCAGCGACACATTCCGCGAGGAGCTGCTCGTCACCTTTCGTGCCGCTGCCGCCGAACTCGTACGCCTTGATGTATCTGTCGGCTATACCAATATCACGCTGCTCGACACACTCAACCTGGTATTAGCCGGGCAGATTCTCAAAGATCAGCAGCTTGCCGCGCGTGGCCGGCAACGGTTCGACGAATGGATCACATTTACATGCCGCTCGGGTGCCGTGCCCGAGTATAACAGCCCGACCTATGCGGCGGTCGACCTTGGCGCACTCGCCGAACTGGCCGAGCGCGCCGACGATCAGGCAACCCGTATTAAGGCCCGTGTGATGGAAGAACGACTCTGGCTTCACACCGCCACCCACTACCACCACCCGACAGCGCAGCTCGCCGGGCCACACAGCCGTGCCTACCATAATGATGTCACCGGTGGGATCTGCGGTATCAAGCATACGCTGTTTCGTTGTCTTGGCGACGACCGGTTGCTGCGGCGCTCGGCCTACGCCATCTCACGCCAGTCGCCGGGGAGTGTCAAAGCCGGCCGGCACACCTATCACCTGCCCGATTATCTCGAACGGCTATTGCGCACAAAGCCGGATCCATACCTGGTTCTCGAAACGGCTGATCACGACAGCGGCACCGATCTCACCACCTACATGACGAGCGAATATGCACTTGGTAGTGTGTCGCACGGCAGCTACCCACAGAGCAATCGGCTGATCTGCTACTACCGTGCCCCGGCACCACGCGATGTCGGCGTGCTCTTCTCACGCTTCATCGTCAACGAAAAGTCGCTCGGCAGCCATTTTCATGCCACCGACCGGTCGACGGCCAATAATATCAACGAAGAAGGGCAATTCTGGAGCGTCCAACACGAAAACAAGGTCATTGCGCTCTATGGGTTGCTACCACAGCGTGATCCGGTTCACAGCCTGAAGACCGAAGTGTACCTGCTCGATGCCGAATCGATCGGTGATGTGTGGGTGGGTAATGCGCCTACCGGTATCTTACCGCATCGCCTCGCGCCACACGAACCGCTCCTGATCGCCGACGGCGATACCTATATTGCCTTGCGGCCGCTTGAACCGTCGCGCCTCGGTTACGAGGCGCCGATCATCGTGCAGCAGCGCGCCGGCGAACTGGTACTCTCGATCTACAACTATTACCAGGGTGAACCGAAAGGGTTCTGGGAATACGCCGCACTCTCGGGGCCATTCTACAAGCGCAATATTCGCGCCGGGTTTATCTGTGAGGTTGGCGACCGAACCCAGTACGGCAGTTTCGCTGCATTCCGCGCCCATATTCTGCGCGGCGCCATTGACGACATGAGCGAGGGAGATATACGGCGGGTTCGCTATGCCAGTGGTGCCGATCTGATCGAGATCACCGTCGATCTTCGCACCAACCAGTTGCTCGAACGCCGTATCAACGGGCATGTCTACCTGGCACCACTGCTCGCCGCCCCGGGCGCAACGCAGGGGGCTGGCAGCTTGCGAAGCGGCGCGGCAACCCTTGAATGCGGCCCTGCACCGGCATGGCTCGTCGCCGATGACACCGGCGGTGTCTGGGCGGCAGCCAACCCGAGCGAAAGCACCCCCCTGGCGCTCAATACCCCGGCAGGCGGCATCCGTTCGGCGGCATTCGGCTTCGGCCGTATCGAACTACGCGCCGGCGATCCACCACAGATCCACGTTATCGCGGTACAGCACCAGGCCCCACTGCGTATCGACACCACCGTGGCACCACGCCTCTATTGGAACGGCCGCGATGTGAGCGACCATGTCGTGTATGATGCACGCAGCAAGGAGTATGTTTATCCGCTTGTCAATGCCTGACTGATCCAGAAGGAAACACTCATGTTTCGTGAACTTCAGATCAAGGGTATCGCACCCTACTTGATCGACGAACGGCTCGATGGTGAGCCGCTCCACATGCACATTTCGGAAGTTGCACCGGGTGGTCGTTCGCATCCGCCACACCAGCATGGCGGCTACGAAGCCTTCTATATGCTCGAAGGCGAAGCAACATTCGAGATCGACGGCGAGTTCCACACCCTGCATGCCGGCCAGGGAGTGGTGTTTGATCCGCAACGGCTGCATGGGCTGGCGAACAACAGCACTGCACCGATTCGTTATATGGTGATATTACGGCCATGAAAACAGCATCTCCACGCCCCGCCTGGTTTGAATGGGTTGCCTGCTACCTGATCTGGCTGGTGATCTGCATCTTCGGCGGCTATACGATCTCTCTCATCCTGCCGCTGCTGCTCGAAATTGCACTGGCGCTCGAAGCCAATCAGTGGGTCGGGCGTGCAGTACGCCAGCTCGCATTGCCGGTGCTCGGGTTGATCTGGCTGCTTCTAATCTTCTGGTCGGAGCACTACCTGCGCACGGCCATTGGTCATGGCCTGCTCTGGCGGCGCACGATACGCATTCTCACAACACTTATTACCCTGCTGGCAATCATCACCGCTGCCGGCTATCTCATCGGACCATAACCCGGAAGGAGCATGGGATGTCGATCCGTTTTGCTGCGATTGGCCTCAATCATGGCCATATCTACGGCCAGACCAACCTGCTGCTGCAGGCGGGTGCCGAACTTGTTGCATTTCATGCCGTCGAAGATGATCTGGCGGCGCAGTATGCACGCAGTTTCCCGCAGGCGCAGCGTGTCGCTGACTATAGCGCCATTCTCGAAGATGAAACGATCCAGCTCGTGATCAGCGCCGCTATCCCGGATGCACGCGCACCGCTTGGCATCGAGGTCATGCGCCATGGCAAGGATTACATGGCCGACAAGCCGGGCTTCACCACGCTGGCACAGCTTGCCGAGGCACGCCGTGTACAGGCCGAAACCGGGCAGATCTACTCGATCTGCTTCAGCGAGCGCTTCGAAAACCGTGCGACTGTACGGGCCGGCCAGTTGGTGCAGGCCGGTGCCATCGGCCAGGTCGTGCAGACGATCGGCCTCGGGCCGCATCGCACCAGCCTGACCAGCCGCCCCGACTGGTTCTTCGATCGCGCACGCTATGGTGGGATCATCAATGACATCGCCTCGCACCAGGCCGATCAGTTCCTCTTCTTCACCGGTGCCGTTGATGCGGAAGTGGTTGCTGCCCAGGTGGCCAACTATAAACACCCGCAGCATCCACGCTTCGAAGATTTTGGCGATACGCTGCTGCGCGGCAGTACTGCAGGCGGCACTGAAGTCTCGGGCTATATCCGCGTCGATTGGTATACCCCCGATGGGTTGGGCAGCTGGGGTGATGGTCGGCTCACGATCCTCGGCACCGAAGGCTTCATCGAAATCCGCAAGAATATCGACATCGCCGGGCGCCCGGGCGGCAATCATCTATTTCTCGTCGATCAGCACGGAACACAATATATCGACTGTTCGTCCGTTCTCCTCCCCTACGGCCATCAACTCCTCGCCGATATCCGTGATCGCAGCGAAACGGCGATGACCCAGCGCCACTGCTTCCTGGCATCGGAACTGGTACTACAGGCACAGCAGAAGGCTCACGAGTTGCGCAGCATGCGAGGGTAGGAGGAACAAAGGAACAAAGGAGCTGAGGAACAAAGGAACAAAGGAACAAAGGAACAAAGGAACAAAGGAACAAAGGAACAAAGGAACGAAGGAACGAAGGAACGAAGGAACAAAGGAGCTGAGGAGCTGAGGAACAAAGGAACAAAGGAGCTGAGGAACAAAGGAGCTGAGGAACAAAGGAGCTGAGGAATAAAGGAACTGAGGAGCTGAGGAATAAAGGAGCTGAGGAATAAAGGAGCTGAGGAATAAAGGAACAAAGGAGCTGAGGAATAAAGGAACAAAGGAGCTGAGGAATAAAGGAGCTGAGGAATAAAGGAACAAAGGAGCTGAGGAA
>CALLZL010000521.1 GCA_937859575.1 uncultured Chloroflexota bacterium | reverse complement strand
CGGGGCGGGCCGGGGAAAACAAGGGTGGGGGGGGGTGGGGGGGCCGCCGCAATTAGGCCGGCGGGCCGGGGCAGGAGCCAGGGGGGGGGCATGGCGGATCTGCCCGCCGCTCAGGCGGAAGGTACTCGCAAGCGCCTGCAAGGCGTCGTCGTCGAGGGTATCGCTGCCAAGGCGCTGCCGCCAGATCTGCTCGCGGTTGCTATACGAGAGCTGCGGTAGTTCGATCCGCAGGAAATGCGCCCGGCGCAATGCACCACGTGATTCCCATGGTTGTTCGATCGGCAGAAACGACCGGCCACTGAACTGATCGAGCGCGCCGAGGAGTGCCGGACGCCAGACCTGCTGCCCATCGTCGTTCAAGAGCCGATCAACACCCCGCCAGAAGATCGCCGCCCCGCGCAGGGTCGCTTCACGGATGACTCGTAAGGTCGCATCCTGCGGGTCGGCATCACTTTCGGCCAGGCGATCGAGATCGACATCAAGCATCGGTATGCCATATTCGTGGCAGAGTGCAGCGGCGATTGCCCGCCGGCCACTGCCATAACCACCCTGCAATGCCAACACCAGCCCACTACTCTGTTCGACAAACACGCGCTGCATACGCGTCACCAGATCGGGCGGCAGCACAAGCTGGCCAAAACCACGAGTTGGCCGCACCAGCACAGCAGCACTATCGATCAACGGATCGAGTGCCGTCGTATCAAGCAGTTCGCCAACGATCCGATCATCGAGCTTGATCGCACGTGAAAGGAGCGGCGGCTGGCGCAGGCCGTCATCGACAAGATGGATCAGCTGGTAGCGCAGGAGCGGTGCATCGGGGGCGAAGGCAGCACGTGCCCGACGATCGGCCGGATCCTCACACAAGAGCTGCAAGGCCAGCGCAACCGTTGGTCGTTTGCGGGTAACATCATCCTGGATATAGGCATATAACCGTTCGTAACGTGGATCTACTTCGGGGGCGAGAGCAAGCAACAACACATCGCGTTCGAAGGATGTCAGATCAAACAGGCCGGCAAGCCGATAGAGTGCGGGAAGCGGCCCTTGAACCGCATCGCGTTCGATCGCCTGCCGCTCGGCATGCAGGCCGGCACGGCGCAACCTCAACTCGGGCGGCACTTCGGGCCAATCGGCGCTAAGGATCTCGGCCTCATCATCAGAAATATACAGGCCGCGATAGGCATCATCGGCCACGGCACCATAAGTTGCCCGCGTCAGATCGATACGCCACGCCAACAGCAGGCGCAACCATTCGAGCAGGGCGCTCAGATACGCGTCCGGCTGAGAGACAGATGCAGCCACAATATCAGCGCGGGCTTGTCGCATGAAATCGGCACCCGATTCTGCTCTTGCTCGATCGACTCCTGATAACGCTGTACAGTATTCTTTGATCGTTTGCGGGCTGGGAGTGGGCGCGTCGTGCCCGCATGATCCCAGCAATCAACCGTTCCGCCGTTCTGCACTTCGCTGTAGAGTAGCAGTCTATCATAAATAAAGCATTAATAGCTAGTAGGTCTTGCCGATAGCGGGTAGTAGGAGCGGAAGGCTCTGCCGAAGAGATATTGTAAACAGATGGTCTGGGAAATGAATACAAAACAACGCCGGATCGGCCGCAGTCGCCAGGTCGTCGGAATGTGGTAGGGCAGCCGCAACCGGGCAGGCAAACGACGCAGCAAAATGGGCGGCAGTAGCCGCCAGATCCGACTGTGGCGGCAGCTCATTCAGGATCAGATGGACGGATTCGATAGCGAGACGTTGGGCGATCTCGATCGTCACACCACTACCGAGATGATCCTGGCGATCGGGGCGCATGACGATCGCGATGCCATCGGCA
>CALLZL010000520.1 GCA_937859575.1 uncultured Chloroflexota bacterium | reverse complement strand
ATTGCTCTTTGTGCAGCCGTTCAACGTCCATCTGCCATTGGTGGGCACACCGGGCGCGGCGGTCACGCTGGCTCCTACAACGCCGTCGTCCACCAGCACGGCGACGTCCACACCGACCTCAACCGCTACGTCAATTGCAACAGCCACATCGACGCCCACCGCCACAGCGACAATCTCCGCCGACCCGCCCTGTCCCTGTGACGCCGACACGAAGAATTGTAGCGACTTTTCAACCCAGCCCGAGGCCCAGGCTTGTTTTGATCACTGCATGGCCCTGACTGGCCGCGACGTGCATCGACTGGACCAGAACAACGACGGCGTCGCCTGCGAGAGTTTGCCGCCAGGGTGGAGTATATGGGGTAGAGAGTAGAGCGTTCAACCTTTATTTATGCACAGGAGTCATATATGCCGAAGCTATTTTCGTTTCGTAAACCACGTCTACGGGTCACAAAAAAGGGTAAGGTTGGCCTATCTGGTGGAGGTATGCGCATAGGAGGCAAAGGTGGGGGTATCAATCTGTCTCGCAAAGGGGTAAGTGGCAGTGTGCGGACGCCCCTGGGCAGCTATAACACACGGCGCGGCCTGTCAACTGGTGGGCGCCGAGGGAACTGTATGCGCGTAGTAGTCTTCTTGGTGATGTGTACCGGCGCGATTATCGCGACCGTTGCGTATGGCGTGGGATAGGACGACTTTGTTTACAGTGGGCATTATTGCCTACAGCGCTGGGTGAGATTCCGCAACTTTTGTTACAGGGGTTGGCCCGTGCATCCCGCCCAGGCTGCGCCGGCGCACCTGGTGCTTCCAGTGGTAGCGCGCGGATCCGGGGCTGCAAGTTTCATTGCAGGGATACGAAGACCGAGGCGATCAGCAGGCCGGCGACCTGAGCGCCGAGCAGCCAGGCAGCCCAGTACACCCGCTGGGCCTTGCGCAGGTTCAGGTCGTCGATCTGGCGGATCGCCTCGATGGCGTCGGCGAGCACCTGCTCAAAGCACTTGTCAGGCTCTTCGTTGATATAGTCGTTGAATATCTCATCCCAATTGCGCGTGCCAGGCATCTCAACGGTGCGGGGCAGCCAGGCCTGGATGGCGAACACGAGCATAAGCATAAACGCGAGAAAAGCAACCGCAAGCGCAATCAGGATGATGGGCGATGGATTGGCGGCGATGTAGCCGGAGATGCTGACCGCTGAGCTGAGCGCAACGATCAGGCCGCCCGCCTGCACAAGCCCAGCAGCCTTGCTATCCAGGTTATCTGCGGCATGCAAGACGGCCTGCACCTGGGCGTTCTTTTGTTGCAACACCAATTCTTGTTGGACAGTGAGCTGCGCCATGACGAATGAATCCTCAGTAAAGTCTAAGCCCAAACCACCGCCAAAGCCGAAGCCCAAAACGGACCCGATTCAGCGGTCGGAGGACAAAAAGAAAAAGCCCAAGCCCACACCCAAGAAGGGTTCGGCTTGAGCTGAATTGTAGGGCATGTTGGCAGAAAAATCAACGCCGGCGGTTAAGCCAGGCTTCGATGCCTTCCAGTGGTAGCGGGGCTGCAAGTTTCATTGTAGGGGTGTTGGGTGAAGAGTTACAGCGGAGAAACAGAGGGAATAGACGATGACGCAACTGATAACACCATCCGGCAGAGCGCCGACCACAATATATATCAATTACTTTGACGGCATATCCGAACCAAAGGTTAAAACATTGATGTCGGTCTGCGCAGAAGTCATCGATAAAACCAAGCCGGATGTTCTCTATTTCTGCTTCTCGTCTCCGGGTGGAAGCGTTAGCGCAGGGATTACCCTCTACAGCTTCTTGCGAGGATTGCCGGTTAAGATTGTGATGCACAACACTGGTTCTACCGACTCAATAGCAACAGCGGTCTTTTTGTCCGGTGATGAACGCTATGCGTGTCCCCACTCCACATTCCTATTTCATGGAGTAAATATGAATGTGGAGCAGGGGGCGAGCTTAAGCCTCACCACGCTTCGCGAAGTAATGAGTAGCGTTGAGCAGGACGAAAACAAGATAGCCAGAATTCTTACTGATCGGTCATCCTTGAGCGAAGATGAGGTGCGGAGACTATTCAGAGAAGGCGAATCGAAACCACCGGTGTTTGCGGAAAGCAAAGGGATCGTACACGCGATCCGCGATCTCGCTATCCCCAAAGACGCTATGCTCATTTCGCTGAACATGCAATAGTTCTTTTTTTTGTCTTGGCGAAAGTAGCCCAGCTACGTTTGTCGTTTCCGTGCGAGGGGCCCCAGCCATCATCTCAAAATTCTGTTCTCTCATATGATTGGTCTCCTTTGGTAGTGTGCTGCCAGTATAGCAAACACGGAACCGGATTTCAATCAGAAATTATGTTCCGAGTGGTCGGACATGAATCGTAGCAATCTTTTATTGGAAAATTGTTTCACGGGCCGCCTGCTGTACTCACCGGAAGATAACATCCGTTATCACTCGGTGAGCAGGGCGCAAAACCGACCCGGCGCACACCGGAAACCTCTTGGCCCGCATTGTGGGCCACCGGCTGATAATTTGGTGCGCGCCAACAATTATCAATCGACGAAATCTATGCAGACGCAACAAAAAACCTGTTGGCTACCCCGAACCGTAGTCCCAATTGGGCGGTCGGTGGCAGGGCCAACAGGTTTATGCTTTCCGTTTTCTCCCCGGTGGTTGCGGACCAAGAGGTCAGAGGTTCAAATCCTCTCGGGGATACCAGTAGGCGTTGACAGCCGAATACCAGAAGCCGTTTGTTCAGGTTCACACCTGTGCAAACGGCTTCCGGTATTTCTGGGCCTGAAAAAATTATCACCCGATAGCGAGGATTCGCCGAGCGGATATTATCATAAACCTTTTGGCTAGGTAGGAGGATTTATGAATCTAGCGCACGCACTGGCAGGCTATTGGCTGGAGAATGAATCACGCATGTCACCGGCCACCGTCGCCGGTTACCGCTGGGCGTTTCGACGTTTCACCGACCACATAGGCGGGCAGCGCGACGTTTCATCCATCACGTCGGATGATATTCGCCGCTTTCTGACGCATTTGCGTGATGACGACCTCTCTGGCAAGAGTCGCTATAACGTTTGGGTGGCGCTCAGCTCATTCTGGAGCTGGGCCGAACGTGAGCCGGCCCTACGCCTGAACCACGTGATCCGCGGCGTCATCCAGCAGCCCAAGTACACCCAAAAGAAGATCGTGCCGTATACCCAGGCCGAACTTATGGCCATGATCGAGGCCTGCGAACACAGTGCAGGTTGGACCTCGCGCAATGGCAAGCTGGTTCATTCGCTGCGAGATACCGGCCTTCGCGACCGCGCCATCATCATTCTTCTGGTCGACACAGGACTGCGCGCCAGCGAAATCTGTGGCCTGAAAATCCGGGACTACAATCACGAATCAGGGGCTGTTGATGTCTTAGGCAAAGGGGGCAAAGAGCGCATTGTCTATGCCGGCATCAATGCACGAAAGGCGCTCTGGCGCTATCTGGCCACCCGACCCAACGCCATCGCGGACAATCCTCTTTTCGCCAACCGGACTGGACAGCGGCTCCAGCGTGATAATCTGCGCCATTTGGTGCAGCGCATAGCCAAGCGCACTGGCGTCAAGGATGTCACGCTGCACCGCTTTCGCCATACTTTCGCCATCACCTTCTTGCGTAATGGGGGTAATGTGCTCGAGCTCAAACAATTGCTCGGCCATGAGCAGATGGACACTGTCTCGATCTACGTGGACTTGGCGCAATCGGATTTGCATCAGGCCCAAAAGCGCGCCAGCCCTGCGGATAACTGGCGACTGCGCTGATTTACATAATATCCGCTCAAATGTGCTATACTGGCGTCATGCGCACGGATCTGCTGCGCACGATTGCCCGTGAATTGCCCGGCATCGTGCGCCAACTCGAATCGCTCGACCCGGCACTCCAGGGGGCCGCTTTGGCGCGCCTGCGCGACTTCTGCCAGATGAGCGAACCCTGGCGGGCCGAGGGCGGCCGCGTCTCACGCCGGGGTCTCTTGCGCCGTGCCGGCGCTACCTTCGTCGCGCTCTCCCTCAAGCGGGACGACTGATTTACTCCCGCAGCGTCACCCTCTCCACGCCGGCCCCGCCGAACCCCCCCGCCGCCGGCGGCGGAGATCGGAAGAGCGTCGTGTAGGGCTTTCAGCACAGAAATACAATACTTACCTGGATGCCGGCATCTGTTCGATTTTCCAGATACAGCGAATTGTTCGCCGCGTTTGCGCTGACAGTAAAAAATCCGTCATTACCAGTCGTGCCGGTCAGCGCTCCGGTTGTCACCTGCACCGCAGTTGATGGCTGTCCGATGATCCGGGTGAACACCGATAACCCTGTCGTGCAACGAAACGCCACAAGCGTCTGAACATCCGCCCGGTTGCTGCCGGCAGAAAGGGAGTTGATGGCGAGAAGGCCGGTTGTTAGCGGGGGCACGACAATTTCTACGCCATCGTCAGCGATGGTGAAAAAATTGCTACGAAATCGGCCACCCGTTACTGATTGAGTAAATGTGTTGGCCCCCGTGAATGTGTTGGCGGCGCCCAGCAGCGCGGCCGTGCCCGTCGCCGGGATGGTCAGCGTGAAGCCCCCGGTGGCAATGACGCCGTTGCCGGTCAGCCGGGCGTTGAGGATGTTGTTGATCGTCGCCTTTTTGCTCTGCGTGGCGGCCACATCCCAAATCGGTATGAAATCATCGACGGTTGGAGCCGCCTTTGCTGCATGGTCATTATAGTTGATGTCAGCCATTGTCCCGCTCGGCCCTCTCGAATCCTCGCAGCCAGTCCCGAAGCTCGAATGTTTCGTCGGCCCGATAGCGCTGGCGCAGATCATCGATGAATAGTCGCTGCGCGTCCACCATGGCCTGTAGCCTGGCTTCGGCGCGCACGATCTCGCTCTGTAGTTGCAGAGCCACTCGAACTTCATCCGCCGTCAAAGCAATCATGCTCTTGTCGTCCATGATCCCTATCCCTCCTAATGAGTATGGTGCATCTCTGCCAGCGCTCGCTGGCATTTGTCGATCAGCGCCTGCAACCCGGCGCCGTAGGTGCCCGGTTCCCATTGCCACTCAAACGTTGGCCACAACTCCGAGGCCAACCGCAGATGCGCCAGGCCGATATTCCACTGACCTGCGCTCATGTGCATTTCGGCCAGCCGTATCCACCAGATACGCCGGTGTGGCTGTTCCGCCGCCGCATTGTGGAGCCAGCGGATTGCTCCTTGTACGTCCCTCAACATGTAATGGCAACTCGCCATGTTGCCATAGCACTCGCACAGATCCCGATCATGATCGAGCGCCAGATAGCGCGCACCCCATTCGATTCCAGCTTTCCAGTCCTCCATCAGCAGATATTGCCGGTGCAGAAAGTAAACTGGATGCGGGTCGCCTGGATTCTCTTCCACATCCAAGCGCAGTCGATCCAACATCGGCCCAGCCTTGACCGGCCCACGGCCTGCCGGCGCCCGATGCTCGAAAACAATGTTGACCCCGAACTCCGCCGGCTCGCCATCCCCGCACCAACATGGCATTTCGTGTTCTCGGTGGCGGTAGCGATACAGGCCCCGGCGGAAAACCCGATTTTGGTACCAGCGCAGCGTGAGTTTACCCTCGTCGTCGTAGTTCTCGAACAGGACGCAGAACCCCGTGCGCTCCGGCGGCGCATCCAGGATCGCCCGACGCAGCCCAGCCGGGTCTGTGATGATCTCGTCCGCATCGAGCACCACTACCCACTCCCCACCGGCGGCATCGATGCCCATCTGCCGCGCCGCCCCTTTGTGTCCCGGCTGTATCCAATCATAGTGCAGCACGGCGGCGCCGTGACGCTCTGCGATGGCCACGGTGTCATCCGTCGAGCCGGTGTCCACGATGATCAATTCGTCCGCCAGCTCGCGCCAGTTGGCGAGCGCGCGCGGGAGGCAAACGGACTCATTTTTGACGATCATTGCCAGAGAAATAGTCATGTCAGCGCCACCGATTGAATGATATTGCGAACAGAGAGCAGCGCGTCCACGGTTACCGTGCCTAGAATCTGCACCGTTCCTACATTCTCGCTGGCGGTCGGTCCGAAGGGGCCGTCGCAAACATAACTGTCGCCCCCGGCTGTGCCCGTAATGAGATAGATGCCATTATAGTTTACCGTCCCACCCACGATGATTTGCCGGCCCACATTGCCCGCATCGAACCCGCTGACCGGCGTGATCAACACAAATGAGCCAGAGGCCACGATAACATCAATGTCGATCGGGGCGTGAGCACTTCGCACATCCAACGTATTGTTTATCTGTAAAGGCCGGAAGGTATCAGCGTCCATTACGGCGTCAGAAATATCGAGCGAGAACCATCCGGCCCCCTGATCTGTGGCCGTGCTGAGCGCCACCCAGGAACCGGAATTGACTCGATATTCGAGATCATCAATGCCATACGTTTTTGCCGAGTCTTCCCTGAAAATCCCATAAATCATACTGATGAGCGGCAGCACAGTATGACTGTGCGCCGGGATGGTCACCGTATGCGAATGTGAGCCACCGCCCGAGCTCGTTGGTGTCTGCTCCGATGTCGTATTGCTGGTCGGTGTCTGGTCAGACGTGGTGTTGCTGGTCGGCGTGGTCTGCGACGTGGTGTTGCTGGTCGGCGTGGTCTGCGACGTGGTGTTGCTGGTCGGTGTCTGGTCAGACGTGGTGTTGCTGGTCGGCGTGGTCTGCGACGTGGTGTTCGTGGTTGGAGTAGCCTGTGCCAACGTGCTACTGGTGCCCTCCGCCGATGCCGCCGTGCTACTGGTGCCCTCCGTCGATGCCGCCGTGCTCGTGGTCGGCGTCTGGTCGCTCACTGTGCTGCTGGTCGGGCTGGAACTGCCGCCAGACTCCGCGGTCGTTGCCCCACTGCCTGGCGTGGTGCGTGCTCCAACTGTATCTGGATCGCCGCCGCCGCCATCATACTGCAACAGCGCCAGGCTGCCGGCCAGGGCAGCGCGCACCGTAAATCCGCCACTGCCCTTCGCCAAGTTCAACGTGTGCTGATGGTTGGGCACATTGTGTTGGTGGCTCGAAATAGTCACCGTATGATTGTGCCCACTCACGGTCACTGTGTGGTTATGTCCTGGCACGGTCACCGTATGATCGTGCGCCGGCACGGTGACGGTATGGGCGTGCCCCGCAATCGTCACGGTGTGGCTGTGCCCGGAGATCGTCACGGTGTGGCTGTGCCCGGAGATCGTCACGGTGTGGCTGTGCCCCGCCACGGTGACGGTATGGGCGTGCCCCGCAATCGTCACGGTGTGGCTGTGCCCGGAGATCGTCACGGTGTGGCTGTGCCCGGAGATCGTCACGGTATGGCTGTGCGTCGTGACTGTACTGGATGCCCCTACCGATTGAGCGGCCTCGCTGCTGGTGCCAGACTCGCCGCTCACCGATTTGACCGTGCTCTCGAAGCGGAGTAGGCGAAATTTGAGACCAACTTTCTGTAACTGCACCACCTCCGGCCCAAAATCAAAACTGATCTGCCCGATCTCTTGACTGTCGAGATGGAATCGATAGCCGGTTGTATAGGAGTTGGCATTTAGTTGCGGCAGGGCCTGGTAGAGTTGCCCCTGCTCGACCACATCAACCACCGTACCCACGTCCGAGGCCGGCCAGCGGTCGAAATTCGATACAACCAGGTTGGTGGTCTTGATCTCCTGTGCGTCGATCTCCCAGGTCGCCTCAAGGATGTTGAGCGGGGCCTTCACCACCATGCCGGCGTCAAGGTCGTTATAGTCCAAGAGGATGGACTGCATCGGGCGCAGGAGCTGGCTGCACCCCTCCAGTTGCAGCGTGTAGGTCGCCTGCTCCAGCTCGGAGCTCCGCCGTTTCAGCTCCTCCAGCGCCGCATCAAACAGCATGTTGGCAGCGGCCTGAATGTCTGGCGTCGTGTTTTCGATGGGCCCGATTTCTCGGAAGTCGACTTGGCGCTCGATACGGCCGTATGCGGCGGCGGCTGTATCGTTGATTAGATAATTGTCGGTTTTGCTCAGCGTGAAACCAGAGGGCGCTGTCCTCGTGGTGGCGCGCAAGGTGAGCTGCACATCGGCATTCCCTGACCCTCTCGGATAGATGCGCGTGATGAGATCGGCCACGTCGATCTGCTCGGCAATGGATGTGATAGCGCATAGCTCCGGCGCCAGGGCCTCACTATCGACCCGGATCGCCCGCAACCCGCTAGGGGTAAATTGCGAGGCAAAGCGGACAGAACGCCCCGTCTCTCGGAAAAAATGCGTCTGAGATTTTTCGGCGGTCTTGATGAGCGCCGCCAGTACCGTGTGGCCGTTGAATCTGCCATAGAGTGAGTTGTTTGGCGGGCTGTTGGCCGGTGTGAAGGTCCACCCCGCAGGGGCGAAGGCGCCCACCGCTGCCACCGCTGCGGCGTGGCTGATCGCTGCGTTGTCCAGGTAGATGCGCAGATTGAGCACAGAGCGGTAGGTGAGTTCGCCCATCAGATCAGGGCCGCTGATCGCCAGCGTCGTGATGCCATCGGCGCCCGGGATGCGGTCGATCTTGTCTATGATCCCAGCGCCCACCTCTGTCCAAGTCGAGTCGAGCAGGGCAAAGGCTCTTACAATGCGCTTGCGCTGTATCTGGCTCGCTTTAGGATCGGTGGCGGGCATGGTGTAGGAAAATTCCCCGGCCCGATCCATGCGCGCCGTGTAGCGCCAGCCCTCCGCCGATGTGATCGGGCCTTCGCCTTGCACCACCCCGGCTGAATTTTCGATGTTGATATAAAACTCAAATCCACTCATGTTAGAGCCACTGGTCATAATGCGTCAGCGCGACTGACGCATTGGCGCTTGCCTCAATCATCATTGCATTCGTGCCTGGGGCCATGGGCAATAGCCCCCGCGCCCGATGCGCAGTGTTGTAGGTCAGCCCGCTATAAGCGTTTGTACTGCCGATGCGCACGGTCTGAGCGCCGGCATTGATGGTCAACGACTGACCACTGGTGAGGCTGCCCGTCCACGTCCAGTCAACCCCTAGATCCCCATGCCGCAGACGGATGCTGGTCACCGTGGCCGCCGCAGTCACCACAAGGGTGGCGTCGTTGACTGTGACGTTGCCGCGCACATTGACGGTCAACGCCCGGTTGCCGCTGCCGGCGCCCAGGCTGGTCGTGGTGAGCGCCGCCGAACGCCAGGCGGCCTGTAGCGTCTCAAAGGCGCAGGCCACTTTCGCCATGATGGTCGTATCCCGCTGCTCTCGCTGGTGCGTCACCTGCAAAAGCCGGGCCTGTTTCCACTCTAACCGGCTGGCGTCCTTGAGGTACTGCCGCCACAGGGTACCCCGCCGGCCCAGCAGCTCCGTCAACGCCTCGATATGCGCCTGTAGATCGCCCTGTGCCGTTCCGTTGACCAACGGGTTGCCGGCATGGTCGACAACACGATTACCGGCATGGTCGAAAATGTAAGACCGTTCGCCCACGAACAGGCCATCGATGCTGATCATCTGGCGGCGCGGCAATCGTTGCCGAGCGCCAAAATAGTCGAATGTGCCGCCGACGCTATCGAGTAGCGTTGATTCTACCGGCCCCTGGCTCATGTCAGGCCGCGGGTCGTAGAATGGCAAAAGCGCATCATTAAAGCGGTGCAACCTGTAGCTCATGCCATGCCCCTTTGTCGGAATGCGCTGCGTAGCCCGCTTTCGGCTGCGTTGCGGACGGTTTCGGCGTCTGCCGGCCCGTAGAAATTTTGCACCACAGAGATCGAGCCCCCGGCCCCCGTGGCCGCCGTGGCCAACGGTTGCAGAAAGTTTCCAGAGAAACCGGCCCGATCCAGCCCGACTTGAATTTGCTCGATTAGGCCGGCGCCAGCTTTGTCGAGATTGCGTAGAGGAGATGACGGATCTTTGGGCTCACTGAATGGCAGCAGGTTGCGCAGTTGTTCTAATTTGCGCCGCCACCAGTTGACTAGATCATTCCATTTGTTTTCAATGCCCCGCCTCAGGCTGTCGATCAGCGCCGCGCCCATATCTCCCAGGTTGAAACCGCCGATCAGTTGCCCTATGCTGTTCAGTTTCAGTCGAAAAATTTCAGTAATACCGTCCCAGAGCGTTGACGCAATCCGCGTGAGCGTTTCTCCGGCGCCCTGCCAGTCTCCCGTTAGGATCTGGAAAAATAGCTTCACCAGATCGAGCACTACGCGCAGGGCCGTGTCAATCACGGTCATCACGGTGTCGAATGTGTTGCGCACAATGCTCATAATCCGCTCGCCATTATTCTCCCAGAATACCGTGATGGCGCCCAAAACGTTTTCGATCAGCACCTGAATGTAGGGCATGATCTCGTCAACTTTTTGTTTGACAAAATCAAACCGCCCCCCGGTGCTGTCCAGCGTTCCCCAGAAGTTGTCGCGCAGGAACGCAACGATACTGTTAAACGCTTCCACCGCGGTAGATGCCCATCCCGTAGCCCGGCCCAACATGCTGCCGGTTTCGTCGCCCTTCTCGATCGCGCCGCTGAACCAGTCGATCAGACTGATCAGGCCGTCGATCAGTTTCCCGATCCAGGGCATGAGGGCCTCCACAGCGGCGGTAACGTAGGGCAGTAGTCGCTCTGCGAGTTCGGCTAGCTTGCCGCCCAGCGGGATCAGGGCGTCCTTGACCTTCGCCATCTGGATTTCCCATTTTTCTCGGAAACCCAGTGTGCGTTCGGCTGCGTCCGCCAGCCCGCCCGACGTGCCGCGCAAGCTCTCTATGGCATCGTCCAGCTCAAAGCGCCCCTCACGGATAGCCGCTGCCATGTCTGGACCGGCTCGAGCTCCAAAGGTTTCCATGGCGATGCTCAGGGCGTCTGATTCCGTTGCGGCGCCTTTGATGCGCTCTTGTACGTCTTTCAGCCCATCGGCCAGGTCAACGCCCTCGCGCGCAAACTTGCCCGCCGCAATGCGCAGGCTGCCTATTGCAAGCTCAGCGTTGACCCCTTCCTTTTCCCACTTGCCGAAGAGGGCAATCGATTCCTCGAGCGAGAAACCCATCTGGCGCAATGGAGCGCCAAATTGAACAACCTTCCCCGCCAGATTGTCGAACCCAATGCCAAAGGCCTGGCCAGCGCCATAGAGCATGTCGAGTAATTCTGCGCTATTCTCCGTCTCTACGCCCCAGTCGCCCATGACGCGGGTGAGCTTCTGCGTGTTGTTGACCCCGTCGCCGCCGGCCAGCCGCGTGAATTGCAGCACCTGGGCGGTCATGTCCTCAAGCGCCTGGCCGGTCAAACCTGTTCGAGTATTCACCTCGGCCATCGTCGCGCCGATTGTGCCAAAATCGGTGTTGAGGCCGGCGGAAGACGCCTTCAGATTTCGGACGCTCTGCTCCATCTCCGCCAGCGCCTCGCCGCTGGCGCCTGTGC
>CALLZL010000519.1 GCA_937859575.1 uncultured Chloroflexota bacterium | reverse complement strand
TTGAGTTGCGCCAGTTCGGGGCTCTGCCGTTCGAGCTCATCGACGCGTACCGAGATCTGGTGGTTAGCCCGGCGCAGCTCCTCTTCGGCCTGTTTGCGCTGAGTGATCTCGGTAGCGACCCCGACCAACCGCCAGTGTTGGTTGCCGAGCGGTTCGATCTGCACCGATTCCGAAACCCAGCCGACCGTGCCATCATCCCGAATCCAGCGGAACTCCTGCTGATAGCCGCGATCGCCGGCATAAATCGCCCGCGTGGATCGCTGATCGGTGTGCGCCCGGTCTTCCGGATGCCGGGCACGCGAGAAGGCATCGGCCGGTGATTCGCCGGGAAGGCATGTAATGCGCAAGATATCGAGCGCAATCTCGGGGTTCTTGATCTCGATCGTCCAGAATGGTTTCGTATCACGGATATCAACAATCGCATACCAGAGGATACAACGCACCCCATGAATAATGTGCTGGATCTCTTCCTGCGTGCGCACCCAATCGGTAATATCGCGGATGATGGTGCGGTAGGCGACAATATGGCCCAGGGCATCGCGCTCGGCGGTTGAGCTTTCGAGCACGGTGATGATCTGCCCGTCGCGTCGCCGCATCCGCGCCTCGAAGTTCTGTACCATCCCATCACGTTCGAGCAGCGCCTGGAACCGTTGGCGATCGGTCGGATCGACATAGATTTCGTGGGCAATGTCGATATGCGCCGCTTCTTCGACCGAAGGGATGCCGAAGAGGGTCAGACCCGCCGGATTACCGTCGAGAAACCGGCCGGCCGGGGTGGTGATGACGATCGCGTCGAGCGATTCTTCAAACAACGCACGGTACTTCGTTTCCGAGATCTTCTGTTCTTCGAACAACCGGGCATTGCTGATCGCCAGGGAAATATAGGCCGCAAAGAGCTGGGTAAGCTCAAACTCCTCCTGGCTAAAGGGCGGATCGCTCAGGCGCGTCAGAACAAACACACCAAGGGTTGTTTCGGTATTGCGTGCCGGGGCACAAATAATGTGGTTGCACTCCGGCCGCTGGTTTGCCGGGTATACCGAACGATCATGCTGCTGGGCATTATTGACCAGCAGCGCAGTGCCGTTCTGCATGGTGCTGCCGATCTGGCCGACATTAGCCGGCCAGTTGGCAAGAAACAGATACGCCGCCGCCGGGCGTGCATCATAGATCGGCGAGAGTTCGAGCAGATCTTGCGCTGGATTGTAGAGATACAACCCGAAGCCATCACAGTTGACCACACCGTACAGATCGTGCTTCAGACGTTGTGCCACTTCGTCGATCGATGTACTTGAAAGAATGCGGGTCGCGATTTCGATCAGGCGCGTACGGCGAAGTTCGGCAGAACGCGCCCGCGAGAGGGTTGTCAGGGTGATCCGTTCGTGATGCTGGATCAGCATAAAGATCACCAGCATCAGGCAGAGGAGCAGCGTCGCGATCAGGAAGAGCGACGGCAGTGCCGATGCTTGCGGCACTGGCGTGACATGCACAATCACCGCGATCAGCAGGCTCGTCAGCCAGGTAATGACAGCCATGCGTCGGATCTCGCGCATGTCGAAGTATGGCAGCACGAGGGTGAAACCCGCCAGCACACCGAATGTCAGGATCGGCAATGCCTCGGGGGCAATCACAGCCGAACTGATAATGCCGATCTGAAGCCCGCTATAGAAGATCAACATGGCCCGGCGGAGCTCGCCGCGGCGCGCCAGCATGCGCGCAATCGTCAGGGATGTCACCTGGAACAGCATGATGCCCAGGCCGCCATAGAGCAGTACCCCCGGCATGCCGCGCAGAGCTATGCCAAACAGCACCCCGATGGTGATGGTTACGATAATTCCCCGATCCAGCAGAGTGTCGAGGCGTACATCCCGTAACGGCTCATGTATCCGACGCGACAACATCATCGCTCCTTGTATACGTCCATGATTCCTGCCCGGGCAAGCGGATCCTCATTCATGACTCGACCACCCGAGCGGCATCCCATCCACGTACACCAACGGAATCCTGGTGTCGCGCCGACACCTGCCCTGATTCCGGTACCCGATTGCGAGGTGCAAAACCATTGAACCGTACGCATCCTGGAAGCGCGGGTGCTCTGCACCCACCCATGCAAGCTGCACGCGATCCCAATCACCAACTGTTCTACACCCGGCGAGAGGCGTACCCAATCTTATCGGTCAGATCGAGTATATGTTAGGAAATAGTAAAGAGATTATTCACTTTTCAATCATGTTTGTAGCGGAATAGTGTAAGCCGGTGTTTCAGGAGTGACGCCGGCCACTCATGCTATGATCCGGCGATCCTACAGCGCGGCGAGCACGACACAGTCGCGGCCATTGTGTTTGGCCCGGTAGAGAGCCTGATCGGCAGCTGCGATCAGCGAGGTGGTATCGTGGGCATGATCGGGGAAGAGGGCAATACCGATCGACACCGTGATCGAACCAAGCGTCAGGCCATCGTGTTCGACCATAATACTGCGCATGCCTTCGAGCAGATCGCCGGCGCGCCGTTCGAGAGTCGCACCGTCGGTATCGGGCATGATCACGAGGAATTCCTCGCCACCATAGCGGCATGCGATATCTGCGCCACGGATGTGCGCATAGAGGTAGCCGGCGATCGCACGCAGGATGGCATCGCCGGCCGGATGCCCAAAGGTATCGTTGAAGCGCTTGAAATGATCGATATCGAACATAAGCACACCGACGGCCGTAGTATGGCGGCGGGCGTGGATGATCGCCTGGGTGAGCGATTCCTCCATGTAGCGCCGGTTATACAGGCCAGTCACCACATCACGCACAGCCTGGCGGCGCAGCGCCTCGCGCAACTGCAGATTGGCAAGCGTCAGCGCACTATGCTCGGCGATACTCAGCATGATCTGTTGCTGCAGATCGGAAAGCCCGCCGGCATGCCGTGGCGGCATGCGTAACTGCAACACCCCGATCGTATGGCCAAAGGCGATCAGCGGAATGCAGAGCGCGATGTCGTCGTGCTGGCCGGCAACATGCGCACACCACGATCCCGCATCGGCCGGGTCGTTGAGCTGCACATGGCGTTCGCGAAGCGCCAGGCAATCGCTCAGCATAAGGGTGGCCGGCGGCTCGGTTGGGCTACCCCAGGCACTCACCAGTTGTGCCACCTGTTCGTGTTCATCGAAGAGATAGATCGCGCCGATGATCATTGGTGCGATTCTGGTCATCGCATCAACAACCACGGTTGTGACTTCCTCGATATTCTGGCAGGCATGCAGCCATTCACCGGTATCATTCAGCAGCTTCATGAAGCCCATGTGCTGCTCAAGCTCGATAATCCGCTCGTGCAGCTGGCGGTTCGCCTCGTGGATGGCCTGTTCGGCCTGCTGTAATGCGGTGGTATCGCGCACGATCGCCATGAGCAGTTCGCGGCCTTCGAGCATGATGCGCGATATCGAGAGCAACACCCGAGAGATAGTGCCGTTCTTGTGCCGCACTCCGATCTCGGCACGCACGGTTTCGCCGCGCCGGAGCGCTGCGAGCCGCAGCGGCCCCTGCTTGCTCGCGGCGGTCGGTATATTGATCAGGCCCAACGGCTGCCCGATCAACTCATCACGAGTGTAGCCCGTCAGGGTGCAGGTAGCAGTATTCACATCAATAATCCGCCATTTCACCCCTGACAGATCCGCACTGATCGGGTCGACAAGCGTCACCGAATCGGGTGATTGGTCGAACAGGGTGCGAAAGCGCGCTTCGTGTTGCCGGCTGATATTCTGGATCTGCGAAATAAAGTAGAGCGGCTGGCCGTAGGCATTACGTACCAGCGAAACGCTCAGCAGCGCCCAGATCAGGCTGCCGTCTTTATGCAGGTAGCGTTTTTCCATCTGATAGGTTTCGCGGTCGCCGGCCAGCATCTGATCGACATACTCAAGATCGGTAAGCAGATCATCGGCATGGGTGAGATCCTGAAAGCGCAAACTGCGCAGCTCCTCGGCTGTATAGCCGAGCATGGTGCAGAGCGCGGTATTGACATGTAACCAGCTGCCGTCGGTACCGACAAGCGCCATGCCGATAGCCGCATGGGTAAATGCTTCGCGGAAGATCGTGTCACGATCGACAAGATCCTGAAGATACTGATCCCAGGCGCGAATCTCGGGGTGTTTTTCCTGTTCGAGAGGGCTAGCTGTTTCCATCATGCCGGATCCCACGCTACCATGCCGCTCGCATACACGAATTATAGTGCTATTGTAGCATTAATCGTTTCTTGATACTTTACAGTATTGTTTCATTTTCCAGCCAGCTTCCTCCTTGGTATGAGAGCAAGCTGCCGACTAACGGCCTATAGCGAAGTGCAGCCGTATTGATCTGGGTGCTTGCCGGCGAGCCACCCGCGCTCCCAGCGATCCATCGTTGTGCCCTTCGCCATAGACATTTGCTTATGCCGAGTGGATCAAAGCGGCCTGGGGTTGTTGCGGGCTGAACGGCTTGACGAATACGCCGGCTCAGGCTAGAATCGTGCTGCGCGGGAGTGGCGTAGTGGTAACGCGAGAGCCTTCCAAGCTCAAGTCACGGGTTCGATTCCCGTCTCCCGTACCAGTTGCTACAGCCGGTCTCGCTTACGGGGCCGGCTGTTTGTTCTGCTACGCCGGTGCATGTGCCGGTTATTGCGATCACCATGCGCAAAGGAGTCGATGATGACCATAGCTATCGCTTCATACGCCTTTCACGGCCTGCTGCGGGAAGGAGTAATCGACCTGTTTGGGTATCTCGAAAGCTGCCGCTACCGCTATGATCTACGGGCGGCCGATATCTGGAGCGGGATGCTGCAGAGCCTCGATGACGGCTACCTGCGCAAAGTGCGGCGCGCACTCGATGAACGCGAGCTGAGCCTCGAAAATCTGTGTGTCGATGGGCCGCATATCTGGGAAGACGATGCCGATGTGCGCGAACAGCACTACCAGAAGGCGCTGCGCTACCTGCACGCCGCCGAGGTGCTGGGGGCAAAAACCATGCGCCTTGATGCCGGTGTTCGTGAAGACACCTTTACCGCCGAGCAGTTTGAAGCGATTACGGCACGCTTCCGTGAGTATGCCCAACGCGCCCACGATGCCGGCTTTCGTGTCGGCCCGGAAAACCACTGGGGTGCCGAGGTGGTTCCCGAGAACATGGTGGCGCTGAGCCAGGCGATCGACCACCCTGGTTACGGGGTGTTGCTCCACTTCCGCGGCAACGATGGCGATGCATTGATGGCACCCTGGGCCATGCATACCCATTTTTCGTGGGAGATCTGCCAATCGGGGTTAGAACGCAGTATTGCGTTGCTGCGTGATGCCGGCTATCAGGGGTGCTGGTCGGTCGAGCATCATAGCGGCACCAATGAGTATGACGAAGTGGCGATCCAGCTAGCGCAGATCCGCCGCGCCCTGGCGCAGTAACAGACCCAGCTGGAAGACTCGGATCTAGGCAGCTGTGCTATCATAAAACCATCCCACTTCTGAACCGCCAGCCCATGCTTGTGGGCTAGCGATGGGTAGGCCGGGTACCGGCCATCCGCGAAAGCGAGTCGCCCATGCCTGCCAGACATTCGCTGCATACGCAGAACTCGGCAGCACAGGGTTTGAGTGCGCCCAGGGATACTGCCGCGCAGGAGCCTGCTACAGATCCGGAGCCGCGTGGTATCCCCGGCATCAGGCAACACCAGATTCCCGGTATTGGCCGGCCGGCTGCACCATCGCCTGCGTCGCTTGTATCGACACAGGCATTCCAGCTACAGCGCACACTCGGTAACCGCATGGTTGGCAAACTACTCGGGCGGCAAACCCGACACCGCGGCGATCTGCCGGGAGGCGTGGCACATCCCGGCACTCCAGCAGCCATACCCACAGCAAACCTCAACCGCATTCAGCGCTGGCCCTGGAAGGCAGGGCCGGATCAGGAGCTGTTTAACCATCGGCCGTCTCTTGGGGAATTCACCGGCTACGTACACAAAGAGGTCGGGCCGCTTCTGCAACCCCCCAAAACCGCCGCCATCGCAGCGATCGCCGATCTTATCGCCCAGGCCAATATTCCCGACAAGAATCGCTTCATCAAATGGCAGACGCTCCGAAAAACCTATAAGGTCAAAGTATCGGGCACCATACCTCATACGCTGCAGGGCCAGCAGCTCGCACAATACCAGAAACCAGCAAATGTCGATCCCTTCCTGATTCAGGTATCGGCCAGATATGGCGTGCTCGGCAATGAAAAGACGATCAAGCTCACCTATGAATTCTCTGACAGCAGCCATGGCTATGTGCAGTGGATTGAACAGGAGGGCGAGAAGTTTCAGATGCATGGTGAGCGTGGTGAGAAGGCATTGCCCGAAGAACAAGCCGCCAAACTGCAGACGAGTAACTACAGCGTCGATGATCCGCTCTTCAAGATGTTTGGGAGTGCCCACGAGAAGGACAACAGCGAGAAGATTAGCGATGTCGCCGAAATGCCCACAGGGAGCGCAGTTCTGCAACTGATCGGGCCGGAATGGCTCAAGAATACATCGGCGCAGGGGATCGCAATCGCACAGTTGCACAACCGGCAAGAGCTTGCCAAGCGCAGCAAACGGCTGGATGCGATCACCAAACTGGCGGCTGAAGGGGCCCGCTGGGCTGCCGTGCGCGAACAGACACGCACCGGGAAGCTGACCAACACGTCACGCTTCTACACCAAGCAGGATCCGAATTCACTCGATCCCGCTGCACCTGTGTATTATGTGACGTTTGTCTATCTGTGGGGGCATTGGGATAAACCCTTCGACTCGAAGTTCAACATTTCCAATGCTGTGCTGGCACAAAAGTTGCGCGATGAACGGGTCGCCTGGCAGCCACAGGCCGACAAGACGCTCGCAGATATGCAGGATACCGACAAGCAAGTACCCTGACATGCATCGTGCCGTCGGCGCTCGGCACGATGCATTGCTCCGGGTCGCGACATCTCTCGGCCTCCCTTCACCCAGAGTAACCTAGCGCAGTTCAGCCGGCAGCCGTTCGGGCGGTATGTTGTCGTAGCTGTGGAGGGCCGCAAAACGCACAATGCTCGTCGGGATACCGACGGCCGTAAAGCCAGGGTGGCCGGTGGATGGAAACGGCCCACCATGGTTCATGGCCGGGCTGACGGCCACCCCGGTGGGCATTTTGTTGTTGAGCAACCGGCCCACACGCCGGCGCAGTGGAGGCTCGACGACCGCATAGGCTGCGTCATCGCTGCCATCGTCGGCAACATAGATCGTACCCGTCAGGTTACCCTCCAGTGCCTGCAGGATGGCGACCGTCTGCGCCGTATCGCCCGAGCGAACCAGCAGCGACACCGGCCCGAACGCTTCGGTCTGCAGGGCGTGTGGTTGTGCCAGGAACTGTGCGCCGCTGACGCTGAGCAGGGTATTGGCGAAGCGATACCCCGGCCCGGCGAGTGGTTCGCCGCCGCAGAGCAACTCGGCACCATTGGCGCGCAATGTCGCCACTGCTTCGATCAGCCCTTCGCGCCCGCCACGCCCCAGCAGCACCCCCGGCGTTGCCGCGCTGAACTGTGCCATCACAGCTGCCACGAATGCATCACCAGGTGCTCCATCCGGCACGATCACCAGGCCGGGATTGGTGCAGAACTGACCCGCGCCCATAGTGCACGAGCCGAAGAACTCGGTTGCAATCGCATCACCACGCTGGCGCAATGCCCCTTCGAGCAATACCACCGGATTCACGCTCGACATTTCGAGGTAGATCGGTTTACCGGCACGATCGGCGGCGGCTTTGAGCTGCAAGCCGGCTGCGCGGCTACCGGTAAAGCCGGTTGCGGCAACCAGTGGATGTGAGACGAGTTCGAGGCCAACATCACGCGGGGTGCGGTAGATCAACTGGATTGTTGCGGGATGCAGCCCGGCCGCCTGCACTGCCTCGAATGCCAGCTCGGTCAAGAGCCGGGTAGTGCCGGGGTGGCCGGTGTTGGCCTTGGCGATCACCGGATTGTGCGCCGCAATTGCGGCCGCAAAATCGCCGCCGGCAGACGAATTGAACGCAAACGGAAAGTTGTTTGGCCCCATCACAACCACTGGCCCGCCGAGCGGTGCATAGATCGAATAGATACCACGCGCTGTATCGCGGATCGGCCGCCGCCAGCTCCCCTCGCGGGCTGCGAGCGCCGCCTGGCGCAACTGGTCGGTCGTGCGCGGCAGCTCGACATCCTGCAGGCGCGGGGTGGCCGGCAGACCCGATTCGGTATGTGCCAGTGCCACCAGTTCAGCTCGCCGCGCTTCGATCGCCGCCGCAAACTGTTCGAGGAACTGTGCAATCTGCGCACTGCTGCTGGTGCGCAATGCCTCGGCCGCAGCACTACCGGCCTCAAGTGCCGCCAATACTTCTTCGCGTGACGAAACCGGGTAGCGTGGTGCCAGCACCTCGCCGGTCGTGGGATTTTCGGCCTGAAACTCGCCCACCGAGCGGCTTGCACGCCATTCACCGGCGATCAACACCGGAACCATTGCATGTGTCATTGTGAACCCTCGCGACTGTCTGTATCCGGCATCTATTGTACAAGAGAATACCAGCGGCGGCATCCTGCATTACGTCCTTGCTAGGGCTACGTCAAAGTCACCTCCGGTGGGGGTTCGGGGGCGGCGAGGCCGCCAGAAACACCCAGAAAACAGAGTTTGAGGCGGAGCCTCAAGGGCTTTGACGACGCCCTATAGCTAGGTGCAGAATGGTTGATCATTGGGACCGTGCGCATCTTGCGCGCATGCGGGCGGGACGCCCGCGCTCCCAGGATGCGGATGGTTCAATGTTTCTGCACTTCGCTATAACGTCCTTGCCGCGACGCGAGCAAAAACAAGTATAATCGGATCACGATATCAGCACTCTTTCTGAAGAAGTTGTGAAACCAACATGGCACCATCCGTCATCACGCGCCCCGCTGAAATGGCAAAAGCATACGAGGCGCACCAGATAGAAGAACGCCTCTATAGCTGGTGGGAAGAGCAGGGATTCTTCCAACCACAGGGCGACCCGAGCCGCCGGCCGTTTACGCTCTCGATGCCGCCGCCGAATGTGACCGGCGAACTGCACATGGGCCATGCAATGTTTGTCACGATCGAAGATGTGATCGTGCGCTGGCATCGCATGCTCGGCGAGCCGACGCTCTGGGTACCGGGAACCGACCATGCCGGCATCGCAACCCAATCACAGGTCGAGAAGCTCTTGCGCAGCGAAGGCACCAGCCGCGAAGCTGTCGGCCGCGATGAGTTCCTGCGGCGTACCTGGGAATGGAAAGAGAAGTACGACGGCGAGATCACTCGCCAACTGCGCCGCCTCGGCGCCTCGTGCGACTGGACGCGCGAACGTTTTACGCTCGACGAAGGGCTCTCGTATGCGGTGCGCGCCGCCTTCAAGCGGCTGTACGACGACGGCCTGATCTACCGTGGCACGTATCTCGTCAACTGGTCGCCGGCACTGCAGACCGCCGTGAGCGACCTGGAGGTCGAACACGAGGAGCGCCAGGTTAGCATGTACCATGTGCGCTATCCGATTGCCGCCCGGGAAGGCGGTGCCCCCGCCAATAGCTGGGGCTCGGGGCGCTGGGCCGAAGGCGCGAGCGAGTTTATTACCGTCGCCACAACCCGCCCCGAGACGATCATGGGCGACACGGCAGTGGCGGTAAACCCCGAAGATCCGCGCTACCGCCATCTGATCGGCCGCATGGCACTGCTGCCGGCCGTCGGCCGCATGGTGCCGATTATCGGCGACGAACACGCCGACCCGGCCTTCGGCACCGGCGCGGTGAAGATCACCCCCGCGCACGATCCGAACGACTACCAGGTAGCGCTGCGGCAGGGGCTGCCGATGATCAACATCATGAACCGTGATGCGACACTGAACGAGGCGGCCGGCCCATATGCCGGGTTCGAGCGTTTTGCCGCACGCAAGGCGCTGCTCGCCGATCTCGAACGCGAGGGGTTGCTCGCCGAAACCCGCCCACACACCATGTCGGTCGGCATCAGCCAGCGCGGCGGCGAGATCATCGAGCCGCTGCTCAGCGAGCAGTGGTTCGTGCGCACGCGCCCGCTCGCCGATCTGGCGCTCGCCGCCGTGCGCGAAGGGCGCACTCGTATCGTACCCGAACGCTTCGAGAAGGTGTATTACCATTGGCTCGAAAACATTCAGGATTGGTGCATCAGCCGCCAGCTCTGGTGGGGCCACCGCATACCGGTCTGGTATACCGCCGACGGCAGTATGATCGTGCCCGGCCCGGATGACCCCGATCCACAGGGCGAGGGGATCACGCAAGACCCCGACGTGCTCGATACCTGGTTTTCGAGCGGGCTGTGGCCCTTCTCGACCCTGGGCTGGCCGCATGATACCGCCGATCTGCGCACCTTCTACCCGACAAGTGTCATGGAGACGGGCTACGATATTCTGTTCTTCTGGGTGGCGCGCATGATGATGATGGGCTGCTACCTGACCGGCACCGAGCCGTTTCATACGATCTATCTGCATGGCCTGGTGCGCGACAAAGACGGCCGCAAGATGAGCAAAAGCTATGGCAATGTGGTTAACCCGCTTGAGGTAATGGAGACCCATGGCACCGATGCACTGCGCTTCACACTGGCGACGAGCGGTACACCGGGGCAGGATCTCAACCTCAACCCCGAGCGGATCGAAGCGGCGCGCAACTTCGCCAACAAGATCTGGAATATCACCCGCTTTGTGATCTCGAAGGTCGAAGGGCAGGCGGCAGCGGCCAACACGCTGGCCGAACCGACCCTGGCCGATCGCTGGATCAGTGCACGCTACCAGCAGCTGTGCGCCGATGTCATGCGCCTGATGGAAGGGTTCAACTTCGGCGAGGCCGGCCGCCAGATCCACGAATTCCTCTGGAGTGATTTTGCCGACTGGTATGTGGAAGTGGCCAAAGAGCAACTCGAAGGGGATGCGCCGCGCCGCCGCCGCACCCAGGAAACATTGATCCGCATCCTGGAAGGTAGCCTGCGCCTGTTACACCCCTTCATGCCGTTTGTCACCGAAGAGGCCTGGCACTACCTGACGCGTTCGTGGCGCGAGCTCTGGCCCGCCGCATCGCTGCCCTCCAGCCTGATGATTGCCGAATACCCACGCACCGCCGAGGCAGCCACCGATAGCGAAGCGCTGCGCGATTGGGCACTGGTGCAGGAGATCATCCGGGGGATTCGCAATATCCGCAATGAGTATCGCGTCGAGCCGGCACGCCGGGTTGCGGCCGTGATTGCAGCCGGCGAGCGTGCCGCCATGCTCAACAGCCAGCGTGCGCCGATTGGGCGGCTGGCACGCATTGCCGATGATCAACTGACGATTGTCGCGACCCTTGAGACACCATTGCAGGGTGCCGCCACAATCGTGATCGGCAGTGTCGAGGTCATGCTGCCG
>CALLZL010000518.1 GCA_937859575.1 uncultured Chloroflexota bacterium | reverse complement strand
CGAGCCGGCACCCTGGTTGCGTACCTGGCTCTCGTTTGTGCCGCCGGCTGTGTTTGCCGCCCTGATCGTGCCGCCATTGTTGTTGGCATCGAGCGGCACCGGCCGGATCGTGCAACTCGGCCCGGCGCTGCCGGCAGGCTTGATCGGCGTACTGGTGGCATGGCGCAGCGGTAATGTGCTGCTGACGCTGGCTGCCGGGCTGATCAGTTTCTGGGTGCTGCGCGCTGCCGGTTTCTAAAAGGAGTACCGATGACACTCGGCTGGGGAGAGATCCTGATCATTCTGGTGGTGGTTTCGTTTATTATCGGGCTGGCGTTTCGCCCCGCGCGTGCGCGAGGCGGCAGCCGCCGCAAGACGTAACCGGCGCGGCCGCGTGCCGCATCAATAACAAGGGTAGGAACGGGTATGGCATTACCATCTGCGGCGACCCCCGATACGCTCTGGGATGCTCACTGGGCGGCGGCGGCGCGGGCGACAAGCGGTTCGGCGGTGCGTGAGCTGCTGAAGCTCACCGAGCAGCCTGATTTTATTTCATTCGCCGGTGGTCTGCCGGCTCCCGAAAGCTTCCCGGCTGAAGAGATCGCCAGTGCGACCGAACGGGTGCTGGCGACACAGGCGGCTCGTGTGCTGCAGTATGGCCCGACCGAGGGGTTTCCGCCGCTGCGGGCGCTGCTGGCCGATATGATGGCCGCCCGTGGTGTCGCGGTGGCATCCGATCAAGTGCTGATCACCAGTGGTTCGCAGCAGGCACTCGACATTCTGGCGCGACTGTTGATCGACCCCGATGATACGATTGTGGTCGAAGATCCAACCTACATGGGTGCGCTGCAGGCATGGCGGCCATATCGGCCGCGTTTTGCCACCCTGCCGATCGATGATCACGGGATGCTGGTGGAACGACTCGAAGCCGTGCTGAGCGATCTGGCACGCGAAGGGCGCCGGCCCAAGTTCCTCTATACCGTCTCGAATTTCCAGAATCCGAGTGGTGTGACATTATCGCACCAGCGACGCGAGCAGTTGCTCGATATCGCCGAGCGCCATGATCTGCCGATCGTCGAAGATGATCCGTATGGTGCGCTGCGCTTCGAGGGTACGGCCCCGCCATTACTGGCGGCGCTCGATCATCAGCGCCATGGTGCGCCGCGCCATGTGCTCTACCTCAGCACCTTTTCGAAGCTGCTTGCCCCTGGCCTGCGGATCGGCTGGGCAACCGGCCCGGCAGCACTCTTGCAGCGTATCGTGCATGCCAAGCAGGGGATCGACCTGCATACCGGCTCGCTGGCGCAGGCGATCGCCTATGAAACAGCACGCGATGGCCTGCTCGACCGCACCCTGCCGCGAATTCGCGCGCTCTACCATCAGCGGCGTGATGTTATGCTTGCCGCACTCGAACGCGAGATGCCCGCCGAAGTACGCTGGACACGCCCCGAAGGTGGGATGTTCCTCTGGCTGACGGTACCCGCCGAGCCGGATGGCCTCGCGTTGCTACGGCGTGCCGTGGCACAGCAGGTCTCGTTTGTGCCGGGGGTGTCGTTCTTCGCCAATGGCGGCGGCGAGAATGCGCTGCGTCTCAATTTCTCGTATTCGGCACCCGATCGGATCGATGCCGGTATTAGCCGCCTGGCGACTGCCATCCGGGCCATGCTGTAAGGTAGATCGGGATCAATGCCATATGGGAACAGATGCACTCTATCAATCCGATGCCTACCTGCGGGTGTTTGATGCCACGGTTGTTGCGGTGGAGGGATCAGCCATCGCACTCGACCGTACCGCCTTCTATGCCACCAGCGGCGGGCAGCCGCACGATACCGGCACCCTGCAGGGTGATGGGGCAACCTGGCAGGTGGTGGACGTACGACGCCAGGGGGGGTTGATCTGGCATATGCTGGAGGGCGAGGGGATGCCGGCAATCGGAAGCCCCCTGCACGGCAGGATCGACTGGGAGCGGCGCTACCGCTTGATGCGCACCCATACCGCGCTGCATATTCTGTGCGGTGTGATCTGGCGCGACTACCAGGCCCCCGTGACGGGCGGTAACATGGATGTGGCGGAAGGGCGGCTCGACTTTGAGATCGGCAACTTTTCGCACGAACTGGCCGCCGAGATCGTGACACGCGTGAACGCCGAAGTTGTCGCCGCCCGGCCGATCGAAGTGCAGAGCCTCCCGCGCGACGAGGCCTTCCAGATCCCGGATCTCATCCGTACCAAGATCAACCTGCTCCCCGAAGGTATCAGCGAAGTCCGCATCGTCAATATCGTCGGCCTCGACCTGCAGGCCGACGGCGGCACGCATGTCGCCAATACCCGCGAAGTGGGCACGGTGACGCTGCTGAAGACGCGCAGTAAAGGTGCGAGCAATAAGCGGATCGTGATCGGGGTGGAGTAAGGGCATGGCCTGGTAGAGCCGCAATTTCTTGCGGCTCTACCAGGCCCTCGCTGGATTGCCGCGTGCGCGGGAATGACACCGTCGCGGTTGAACTGGCCTGTTGTCACTCCGGCGTACGCGGGAGTCCACGCAATACACCTCTGTCATCCTGAGCGAACCCTCATGGGCACACCGCCTGCGCCTCACCAATCCCATACTGCAGCCGCTCATCCGCCGTCAGGTCGCGCAGCACCCGTGCGCACAACCGCTCGGCGACCCTCTCGATCGCCACATCCCACACTCGCACCTGCCCGTCGCGCGCGGCGGTGACAACCGATGCACCATCGAGGGTGAAGGCGATGCTGCGCACCGCCGCTGTGTGGCCGCTGAACCGCCGTAACTCTGCGCCGCTCGCGACATCCCACAGCCGCGCCGTGCCATCGACCGCTGCACTCGCCAGCAGTTTCCCATCACCCGAGAAGGCGACTGCCAATACACTGTCGGTATGGCCGACGAACTGCTGCCGCACCACACCTGCCGCCACATCCCAGATCGCCAATCCGCCGTCGCGATCCCCGATCGCCGCGGTCGCGCCATCGGGTGCGAAGCTCACTCCCGCCGCCTGATACTCATCACCAAGCGTCAGCGTGCGCTCCTTCATGCAACTCGCGATATCCCACAGCGCGGCATGCCCGCCGCCCCAGTCGAAGCTGCCACTCAGCAACTTCTTTCCATCGGGCGAGAAGGCGAGGTAACCAGGGTAGTTTGGGTAATCTTCGCCCATGTAGCAGATCGCATTCCCACTCGCCAGATCGACGATCGTCACGCCAAGTTCGAACCCATCGAAACAGCACGACGCACTGACCGCCGCCAACTGCCCATCTGGCGAAAATGCCGATTCGAATGCCGGCACATCGCTCTGCCAGAGTACGCGCCCGCTCGCCACGTCGAGCAGTTTCGTGCCCTTGTTATAGGTGGTGACGAGTATGTTCTGCCCATTGGGCGCGAAACGCGCCGCTACTGCAGGATCGTCGAGGCGGAATGTGTGCTGGAGTGTGCCGTCGTTCAGGTTCCACACCCGCGCCGTGCCGTCGTCGCTCGCCGTTGCTATCTGCTCCCCATCGGGTGCCAGCGACGCACCATTGATCGCCACATCATGCGCCTGCAATACAAGCGGCTCCGCCGGACGCCGAAGATCCCACAGGAGCGACACGACCTGCCCAGTGGCCGCCGCACTGCCGTCGGGCGCAAAGGCGCACCCCCAAATGAAATCGTCGTGGGCATTCAGCACCTCAAGTGTCGCGCCGCTCGCGACATCCCACACCCGCGCTGTCTCGTCGAAACTGCAGGTGAGCAGGCGCGTGCCATCACGTGAGAGGTAGGCGCCGACGACACTGCTCTTGTGCCCGCGGAACTGACGCAACTCTGCGCCGCTCGCGACATCCCACAGCCGTACCGTCATATCTTCGCCGCTTGTGATCGCCAGCGACCCATCGGCATTCAGCGCCGCTCCACGCACCCAGTCGGTATGGCCGCGCAACTCGCGCACGATCGCGCCGCTCGCCACATCAAACACCCGCGCGATTTTGTCCTGGCTCGCCACCAGCAGCCGCCGGCCATCAGCCGAGATCGAGCCGGAGCGCAGGTCACCACCCTCATTCTCGAAGAAGAGTTGCTGCGCGCCGTCGGCCACATTCCACACCCGCACAGTGCGATCGGCGGCGAATGAGAAGAGACGCGCGCCATCGGGAGTGAAGAGCAGGTCGAACACACGGTCATCATGACCGCTCATACGGCGAATCACATCACCGGTCGCCGCATCGCGCAGCGCAATGCCTGCCTGTTCACACGTCGCCAATAGTGCGCCATCGGGCGAGAAGGCGACACAGCGCGACTGGTCAGCACCCTGCTGCTCCCATACCAGCTCGCCGGTCGCCACACGCCACACACGAATACGACCATCGTCGGCGCCGGTGGCGACCAGTGCGCTATCGGGCGAGAAGTCGAGCCCGGAGGCGTTCGACTCGGGCGCGTGGCTCAGGTTGAAGGCCGGCGTGCGTAGTGTGAGCGCGCCGGTCGCCGCTTCATCCCCCTCGGGAGTGTACTGGAGTGCGAGGGAATGGGCGGCGAGCAGGGTGGCGACATCGACATTACCACGCGCTGCAACAATGCGGCTGGCGATGCCGGCGAGGCGCTGCGCCTCTGCGCGCCGGAAGTTCGCATCGGCGGCGACGCGTTGTGTCTCTGCCTCGGCAGCATTCACCTCAGCCACACTGCGCTGCTGAAACGCGAAGGTCGAGAGTCCGATCGCTGCGGCAAGAAAGATCGTCAGCGCACCGGCCAGATAGCGCAGGCGCTGCGCCGCGCTTCGTTGCGCACGCGCCATGGCACGCTCCTGCGCCAGCTCACGCTCACGCCGCGCCACCTCCGCCTGTGCTGTCTCATCGCGTTCGGCAAGTGCTGCTGTAAGAAAAGCGCGTTCTTCGGTGTTGAGTGTGAGCATCCCTTCTTCTGCCAGCGCCTCAAACTGCGCCAGTTGCGCGCCACGCGCCAGGAAGCTCGGGTCGCGCGCCGCCGTCACCCACTCACGCGCCGCCTGCGCCAGCCGCTGCTGCAGCCGCAACGCCGCACGGCTCTCGTCGATCCAGGCGCGCAATCGCGGCCACGAGCGGATCAGCGCCTCATGCGCCACCTCAACTGTCGGTCCGCGCGTGATCGGGTCACGATCAAACGTCAGCAGCCGCGCTGCCCCATAGTGCTCGATTACTTCCGTTGTGTGCGGTTCATGGTTCTGCGGTTCATGGTTCTGCGGTTCATGGTTCTGCGGTTCATGGTTCTGCGGTTCACTCCTCCCCTGTTCTTTTGTTCTTTTGTTCTTTTGTTCTTCTATTCCTCGGTTCCTAAGTTCCTCGATTCTTTCGTCCTCCCCAACCTCCAATTCCGCCATCCGCACCCGCCGCCGCGTATCTTCTGTACCCTCGCCGGGCGTCACGAGGCGCAGGAAGATCTGGCGGCACGCTTCCTGCGCTGCAGGGCCGAGCGCGGCGAAGATCGCCTCGGCGCGCTGCACCAGCGCCCCATGCACGCCGCCGATCGCATCATACGCTGCCAGTGTGAGCGTTCGCCCCTCGCGTCGTGCATACAGCTCACTCAGCGCGTACTGCAACAGCGGCAGCGCGCCCGGTTGCCCGCCGATATCGCGCGCAACCCTGGCGACCAGGTGATCGTCGATGGCAAGTCCTGCACGCGCGGCCGGTTCGACGATCGCGCGCTCAAGTTCATCCGGTGTGAGCGGCAACACCAGCTCGCTACGCCGCTGCAGCAACTCGCCAAAATCGACATACTGCAGCGGCCGGTCGAGAAAATCGGCACGCAGCGTCACCACAATGCGCAGTCGCGAGCGCGGATCAAGCGTCGCTTCGACGATGCTGTCGAGCAGGTGAGTGCGGGCGGCTGCATCATCAAGCAGAGTGAACACCTCCTCGAACTGGTCGATCACCAGCAGCAGCTCCACCTCTTCGTCGTCGGGGAGGCAGCGCCGCGCGGCACGTAGCAGGCCGCGGGTATCTTCGCGCAGTTGTGTCAGCAGGCTCGCCGGCGGATTAACGGCGATCCGCAACAGCGCGGCCTCGATCTCCTCGAAGGGACGCGCGCCTGGCCGGAGAGTGATGACATACCACTGATCCGAGCCGGCGACGCCGCAGCGCCGCAGCGCCGGGATCAGGCCGGCGCGCACGACGCTCGACTTGCCGCTGCCCGAC
>CALLZL010000517.1 GCA_937859575.1 uncultured Chloroflexota bacterium | reverse complement strand
CGCGTACACAGAACATGCGCACGGATCTGTCTCAGTCTATGTTAGCACACAGGGACTGACCAACCAGCGCACTCCTTCGGTATACAGTGGTGAATCCGCAGCAGCGCTGGTATACCACTTACCCATGCCAAAGAGGGTCGAGACGTACAGCCGCGTCACATCCCGATCCAGCTGCGGGTCAAATGCACCCTCGGCCAACGCCTTCTCGATCGCCACCTGCGCCAGGCGAAACTGACTGCTTGCGAAAGCGCTTGCCGCAACCTGCAGTGGCGCATCGATAGCAACGCCCGCCCCGCGTGCGCGCTCCGCAAGCGACAGATAGGTATCGACCAGGTACTGCTCGCCCTCACGATCGAGTGGATCAGCCGGGTGCGTGTAGATGTCCTTCATACCGGCTGTCACGATATATGCAGTCAGTATCCGCCGGTCCTCAGCGCGCAACTCTGGGATGGAGAGCGCCGCCTCGGCCATTGTCATTGCCTGGCGGTAGCGTCCCTTGCGCAGCAAATCCTCGACAACCGCTACATGGCTGCGCACATCCGCACCAACTGGGGTCGGTGCTACGGGGCTGGGAGCGGGCGGTTGTGTTGGCGGTATCTCCTTTCTGGCTGGTAGTGCGGTTGGCGGCGTGGTGGCTGCGCTGCCGCGACCCGCCAGTACTGCGCCAGCCAGCAGCACAATGAGCACGACAGCGCTCGCGATAACGAGCGGGAGTGCCACTCCTCGCTCCCCTCCCGGCAACGTAGTGGTAGACTGCGTGCTACCCGCGATACGACGCTCACCCATCTGCAACCTCCTTTAGAACTGTGCCAACACATCAGCTGGCAGCGTACCATTGGGGTGTGCCGGAGATGCAGCACCGTGCCTATTGCCGGTCGCATTCGGCTGGTTGGCAGTACGGCAATGCGGCAGCTTCACCAACTCGGCCACATCACCCGGCTGATTACGCAGCGATCGCAATCGAATCACGGCAACCTGGCAGCGCGGATGGTCAGGATCAACCTTCTGCGCCCATGGTGCATAGATTGCGCGGTAGTTGCCTTTGTCATGCAGGTGCGAACGCGTAATGCCGCGATGCTTTTCATCCTCAATCTCGCGCGCCTCCTCCACCAGATCGCGGATAGTGCGCACATCGCGCGGCTCAAGCGCTAAAAGCACCAGGTCGTAGGTCTGATGGCGCTCCGGATTGATCTCCCCGCGCACTGAGGGCGCGCCAGCACCACGCTCGATGAGTTCGACAAGCCGCCGCGTCTCGCTTTTGACCTCATCGCGATAGACCAGATACTGCGTTGGTGTCTTGGGCGTGGCCTGCACCGGGCGCGCGACCACTTCGCCGAATGCATAGCTAAACTGCACTAACTGGCCGATACCGTTGGCAATGTTATTGAAGCGGCTATTGAGATCCGAGAAGACCGATGCAGCGGTGAACCCGGCGAACAGTTCGCCGATCGTGCTATCCTGGGTAATCGCTCCGCGCTCCATCTGGTCGCCAAGCAGAAAGCCGGTCACACCAGCCTGCTCATAGCGTGGCTTGAGGGTGTAAAATGCCTCGCGCTGTGCCTCATTGGATGGCAGATTGACGACGGCGAAGATCGGCACACCTGGCAGGCGCTGGTGTAACTCCTCGGCGATGAAAACGCCCGGATAGGCGTGGCCACCCATCGATAGAAATAGGAGTATCTCGCCGGGATTGCTCTTGGTCCGCTCCTGATGCAGCGCGATAAGCTGCTCAACAAAGCGCCGCGCCTCCGGCCCCCACTTGCCGACATTCGCCTCGACCGTGGCAGGTGGGTCGTTGCCAAAGCCGTTTGGATACTCATGGACATGACCGTACTTCATGCGGTCTTCATGCTCGGTGCGCACCAGCGCCCGTAGTGTGTTGCGTGTGCGCGTGTCAGCCTCGAAGATGCCGAAGGAGCCAAAGTCGTCCGCACTGCCATCGCGTGCATGCGTAGTGAGCGTATCAAGACCGCGCTTGCTGCCAACTGTGCCAACTCCTACCCCCATGCGTCCGCCCTCAAGTTCGACCCCGTCCGGCAGGGCAATCTGCTCCTGCTGCACAAAAAACCACTCTGTGGATAGTGCTTGCACCTCTGCGGTTAATTGAGCGGCCTTCTTCCTACGAAACATGCGTTCCCTCCTTCCTGCGCCGATTGCCAACGCGGCAATGCCAATGATGAACGGGTAGATCGTCAGATACGACATCAGTTCTGCGGTGATTGGCACCCTGCTGCCTCCTTTCTGCTGCGATGCGTTCGCAGACATGCGGTGAAGCGCTCGCCACAGCAAGGGATAAAGCAGTGTTTGTATCGCGCGATAGGTTGCGCATTCTGTTGCGCTTGCTGGGGCTCATCGGTTATGCTTTATCCCTACCTCTGCACTGCTATCATGACATGCACACTTGGCACGCGGCAGGGCAGGTCACCTCGCAGTTGACCTCGCAGTATGGAGTGAGTGAATGACGAAGCAACTCACGAACAAAAAGCGCGAACCGGTGTTGTTCTACTGGCGTCGTAAAGCGCGCCTGTCGCAGGCGAATGCCGGCACCTATTTCGGCGTTAGCCGCGATGCGGTGAGCGATTGGGAGAATGATGTCTTCGTTCCAGAAGAAGATGCGCAGCGCCGCACAAAGTTCATCACCTATCTGTGGGAGCTACTGGCGCTTAAACACCACCCGGAGGAGTTTGACCAGATCTGACTGGAGGTGATGGTTCGCACCTGGCATTGGGAGCCGCTCGCGTCGCACGAGCATCCCGGCACACCACAACAGCCGCATAGTGCGCCGACCGCCTATTTCGAGATTGACGCGCCAACAGCGGACTTTGTTGGTCGTACGCAGGAGATAGCTGAGATTATTGACTGTCTTCGTGAGATGGGTGACGCAAAGCGCGTGGCGCTGTGCGGTATTCGCGGCATGGGCGGTGTTGGGAAGACCGAACTTGCCCGCGAGGTGGCGTATCGGGTGCACGACCTCTTCCCGGACGGCCAGTTGCTCGTGCGCCTGCGTGGAGAACAATCGCAGCACTTGACACACGAACACGTGCTCTCACCCGTGCAGGCGCTGCAGGCGATTATTGAAAAACTGACCGGCGACGACTCGGTTTCCGGCACAGAGGCGGAACTTGCTGCGCGCTATCGTTCGGTACTTCACGGTCGGCGGATGTTCATCCTTGCCGATAACGCGCGCGATGCGCAGCAAGTCGAGCCGTTACGCCCGCCGGTCGGCTGCGCCCTGCTGGTGACGAGTCGTGAGCACATTGCATTGGAGGGGATGCGCTCGTTTGTTTTGGGCGCGCTCACGCCCGAAACCAACCCTGATGCTGCGGTGACGCTGCTGCGATCCATCTGTCGTTCGATTGGTGTGCACGCTGATGAGCTTGCGCGACTATGCGCCTATCTTCCACTTGCCCTGCGTATCTGCGCAAGTCTGCTTGAGCACACACCGCGCAAGCCGGCCGCGTTTCTCAGGCAGCTGCAGGCTGAGCGGCTTACGCACATGGTCGCGGGTGGCGACCCAAACGACCCACGGTTTAGTGTGGAAGCGTCGTTACAGCTAAGCTACAACGCCCTGACAGCGCCTTTACAGTATGTGATGCAACAGGCGAGCATCTTTCCCGCCAGCTTTGATTTGGCGGCGGCACAGGCGATTATAGCGGGTGTGGAGAGTGTTCCGCAGGCGCTCGAACACCTCTATCTGCGCAGTAT
>CALLZL010000516.1 GCA_937859575.1 uncultured Chloroflexota bacterium | reverse complement strand
CGATGTTGGGGCGAACCCCGCCTCGACACCTTGCCATGTGCCGTGTTCGGCATAGTAGCGTTCCAGTGTCGCAATCAGCACCGCCTGGTCTTGCTCGTCGCGGAAGCGGTCAAACTCCGAGCGGGTGCGCTGGCCGATGATCAGCGCGACCAGGATCGCGCCGATCAGCCCGACGAGCAGAAAGGCGACCGTCAATTTCAGGGTGAGTGAGCGCATTGGCAAGCATCCCTCTGGCCGGCATCATTCGTAGCGCAGCGCATCGATCGGGTCGAGGCGTGCGGCGCTCTGTGCCGGTGCGATGCCAAAGAAGAGCCCGACCGCCATGGCGAAGCCGATCGCCAGCAGTGCCGCATCAACACTCGGCACAGCGGTGATCAGGCCGCTGAGGCTGACGAGCGCGGCGATCGCCAGGCCGATCAACAGGCCGATCAGCGCTCCGATCAGGCTGATCGTCAGCGCCTCGAACATGAACTGCAGCAGAATATCGCTCTCGCGGGCACCGAGCGCTTTGCGCAACCCGATTTCGCGGGTGCGCTCGCGCACCGACACCAGCATGATGTTCATGATGCCGATCCCGCCCACGAGTAACGAAATAGCTGCAATCGCCGCCAGAAACAGCGTCAGTGTTTGCGTCGTACGTGTCACACTTGCAAGAATATCCTGTTGATTGATGACACTAAAATCATCGGCGCTGCCGTCGGCCGGCAGGCCATGCTGCTCTCGTAATGTCAGCTCGATCTCGCTGAGTGCCGTGGCGACACGCTCGGCGTCGGTCGCCTGGATGGCAATGCTCGAAACCAGTACAGCACCGCCCTGAATGGCACGCCCGCCAAACAGCTTGCGCTGTGCGGTGCTCAGCGGCACAAAGGTTGCGTCGTCGCTCGATCCGAAGCCGCTGCCGCCTTTCGCGTCGAGCACCCCGACCACACGAAAGCGCTGGCCATTGACGCGTACCGCCTGGCCGAGCGCATCACCATCGGGGAACAAGGTTGTCGCAATATTTGCCCCCAGCACGATCACATTCGCGACACTGCTGTTGTCGGCGGCCGAAATAAACTCCCCGCCGGCGATTGTCATATTATGCACCGCCGGGTAGGCCTCTGTCGAGCCGATCACCTGGGCATTGACATTCAGGCTCCCGGCGACGATCTGTGCCGAGCCGTTATATTCGGGTGATACATAGGCGGCACTCGGCACTTGCTGCGGGTCGGCGAGCGCCTGGGCATCGTTGATTGTGAGGGTCTGGCTACTGCCGACCTGCCCACGTATCGAGCCGGAGCTGCCGGCACCCGAACGCACCGTGAGCAGATTGGCGCCATTGGCGGTGATCGCGGCGGTGATCGACTCCTGCGAACCACGGCCGATCGCCATAAGCGCCACAACCGCCGCAACCCCGATAATAATGCCGAGCGCCGTCAGCAGGGTGCGCAGCTTGTTGGCCGCAAGGCTCGCCAGTGCAATGGTAAAGGTTTCACCAATTGTAATACCCCCTTCCTCTAACACGGCCAACTGCGCGGCGTCGATTCGATCGGCCGGATCGGCAGTTGGGGAAGGTGCCGGGGGTGATACATCAATACTGCTCATGACATCCTCCGTTCAACACGGTATGCCGCCCGATCAACAACCGACGGGCGACGACGTCTGCCGGGGGTGTGGCTGTTCGGCCGGCGCGGCATACCATCACGCTCAATCAGGCCATCGCGCACACTGATCACCCGCCGGGCATGTGAGGCAACCTCCGGCTCGTGGGTGACGATAATCACCGTCATGCCCTGTTCGTGCAGCGATTCGAACAGTTTCATGATCTCGGCGCTTGAATGTGAGTCGAGATTGCCGGTCGGCTCGTCGGCCAGCAGCAATGCCGGGCGGGTGATCAGTGCCCGTGCGATTGCTACGCGCTGCTGCTGCCCACCCGAAAGCTCCTTCGGCCGGTGGCTGATCCGATCACCCAGGCCAACCAGCGTGAGCATCTCGTTGGCATAAGCCAGGCGCTCTTCAGCCGAAATACCACCCATATACGCCAGTGGCAGCGCCACATTCTCAAGTGCCGTCTGGCGTGGCAGCAGATTGAATTGCTGAAAAACAAACCCAATCTTGCGGTTGCGTACTGCCGCCAGCAGGTTGCGGTCGATCTGATCAACCGGCAACCCGTCGAGGATGTATTGCCCTTGTGTTGGGGTATCGAGGCAACCGATCAGGTTCATCAGGGTTGATTTCCCCGAGCCCGACGGCCCCATGATCGCGACGAACTCGCCACGCATGATGCTGAAGCTGACACCGCGCAGGGCCTGGACATCGATCTCGCCCATGCGGTATGTTTTGTGCAGGTTGGCTACCTGGATCATTGCGGTCATTGGTGCGTTCCTTGTGCATCGGCACCAGGGGTAGCGATACCCATGCATCGCTACCGCCATGGCATCCCGGCGTATACGGCAACTACGGTATCATGGGTGGGCCGGCGCCAAACCCACCGATACTACTGCGCGTGGTTGGGGTTGTGCTGCTGCTGGTTGCGGCGATCTGCAATGTATCGCCCGCCTGCAGGCAGGCAACATCCTGGCCACTGCGGTCGATACAGCCGGTGATCTGCGTCTGCCCATTACTCACCAGGCCGGTTTCGACCCGCAGCAGCTGTGTGGTTTCGCCGCGCAGCACCTGCACCATCTGGATCTCGCCGGTGGTCTGGATCGCACGACTCGGAACCAGGATGGCATCGTCAACCCGTTCGATCTCGATATCTGCCGTGGCGCTCATCCCAACCTTAATCGCTGCCGTGCCCGGTTCGAACGCCACCCGTACCGGGTAGGTCACGACATTCTGGGCGATCGTGGCGATCGGTGACACCGTGGCGACGGTGCCACGCACCATGAGATCGGGCAGGGCGTCGAAGCTGAGTTCGACCGGCTGGCCGACCTGCACCCCGGCGACATCACTCTCGCTCAGGCTGACATCAACATGCAGTGTCGAGCGATCGACCATCGTGACGGCTGCGGCACCGGCGGCTACCCGGCCGGCCGGGGTGATCGCGACAGCCGCCACCACCCCGTCGAATGGTGCTGTGAGGGTGGCGGCCGCCAGGTTGCGCTGCGCGGTGTCGAGGTTCACCCGGGCCTGCATCACGCTGGCTTCCGCTGCTGCCAGCTCGGTTTCGCCGGCGGGTGTGGTCAGTTTGCTGAGGTTGGCCTGCGCCTGCACCACACTGGCTTCCGCTGCTGCAATGGCTGCGGCTGTGCCACCCTGGCGTAGTTTATCGAGGCCGGCCTGCGCCTGGGTTACCGCCGTCTGGGCCTGCACCCGATCATTCTGACTCGGGTTCAGCAGGGTCGTGAGGTTAGCCTCGGCATTGGCCAGTGCCAGTTCGGCCTGCTGGATCTGGCTGACTTCGTTCTGACGCGCGGCATCAAATGCCACCGCCGCCTGGTTGACACCATTCTCGGCACTGCGCAGTGCGGCTTCAGCTTGCACAAAAGTGTCGTAGTACTGTTGGCGCTGCGCATCATTGAGCATATTCTTCACCCGCTGGCCGGCGGCATTGGTCGTCTCGGGGTTACTCGGATCCTGGCCGGTCTCCTGCACGAATTCCCAGTTGCCTTTTGCAGAAGCATAGCGCGACTGCGCCTGAGTAAGTGCATTCACCGCATTCTGCATGGCGATTTCGGCATTCGTCTTGGCCTGCGAGGCACTGTCACGCGTCTGTTGCAGGCTGGTCTGGGCCTGTGTGACACTCCGCTGGGCAGTGGCGAGATCGGCCTGATCTGGATTGGTGAGTGCATCAAGGCGTGCCTGGGCTGCTTCGAGGGTGGCCTGGGCGCTGCGCAGATCAGCGGCCGTTGTGGTGCCGCTGCGAGTCTGTTCGAGTTGCGCCTGGGCACTCGCAAACTGCGCCTGGGCAGCGGCGAGATCTTCAGCCGACGCGCTCCCGCTCTGCAGTGTGGCCAGCTGCGCCTGGGCGCTGCGCAGGTTGGCTTCAGCCTGCTGCAGTTGCAGTTCCAGCGCGGCCGTATCCATCCGCGCCAGCACCTGGTCGGTTGCCACCATATCGCCAACCTGCACCAGCACCTCGGTAACGGTACCAGCCTGCTGGAAGGGCAGTTCGACCGTACGGGCAGCGGCCACGGCACCACTGCCGCTGACGATCGCCGTCAGGCTACCCTGGCTCACCATAGCGGTAGTAACACTCGGCATAGTGGTATTGCCGGCCTGCCACTGCCAGGCAACAATTGCTGCGATCAGCAACAGAATCGGCACAATCAGCCAGCGCGGCACACGGCGGCGCACCCGGGGCCGGCTGCCGGTTTGTGGAAATGGGGCGGAAATACGCATGGAACCCTCCATCAATCTATCGGTGTCATCGATGGAGGTATGATAGGCAAGAAGTGTTGAGGAAGTATGGAGGAAGTGTTGCGAGAGTATGGGGGTTGGGTCGTGCGCCACTCGTTGACCGCACGACCCCGATGCCTACCCCAGCAGCCCCTGGGCGGCAAGCCATTCGGCAAACCGATCCGGCCAGCCATCGACCGGCAGGCCCAGGCGCACCATGCCGAAGCCGTGGCCGCCCTGTGCGTAGCTGTGGATCTCGGCCGGGCGCCCGGCGGCCTGCCACGCACTGAAGAGCGCGACACACGAATCGACCGCGATTGGATCGTCGCTCGCCAGGGCGATGAAGAGCGGCGGGGCATTGGCCGGCACATGGATCGCCTGGCGCACCACGCCGTAGATCGGCGCAATGAAAACCGGCCGACTGGCGGGGTTGGTTTGCCCCGCGGCACCCGCCGCCCGGGGGCCCGCGCGCCCGGGCCCGGGCCCGCACCGCACGCTCCGCTCCCGCCGCCGGGCCCGCC
>CALLZL010000515.1 GCA_937859575.1 uncultured Chloroflexota bacterium | reverse complement strand
GAGGCCTGGCTGCGCACACGGGCAGCCGAAGCACGGCGGGCATCCCCACATGCCCGCCTGATCGGCATGGCATCGCAGGCCAATCTGATGCATGCCACAGCACTGCGCCCCGAACAGCTGACCATTGTGTACGACACCGCCGCGATCACAGTTGATCCGGCTGAACTGGCACCCGGCCAGCGACACAGCGACGCGCCAGTGTTTTTGCATGCGCTCATGGCCGGCCTGACCCAGCGCCCGACGATTGTTGCCGGGCTCGGTATGCCGACGGCGCCGCGTGAGCAGAGCGGCTGGATGACCGATCAGGCGTATGGCCGGTCGATCCGCCGTTTTATGGCCGACGAAGAGGGGCAGGCGCAGTATCTTGCAACAACACTCGATCGGCTATGGCGGGCCGGGGCGGCCGGCATCTGGCTGGCGGCATATGCCGATCATCCGCCCGAACTATGGCGTCGTGCGCCACTCGATCGATCGGTAGGCTACCGCAGCATGGGCGTGGTTGATCGGCATGGCCGCGAAAAACCGGCAGCCGCACTGCTGCGGCGCTTTGCCGGTGAGGTTGCCGCGCACGATACCGAGCGACCATTACCCGCGGCAATCGACGCCGAGCACTACTGGCGCGAGCCGGCCCGGCGGCTCGCTGAGCTCTGGCGCGAATTCGCGGTATAATGCGCGGCGATACAAAGAGAAGGAGGCGCGCATGGCCGAGGTTCACGTCTCGCAACATCCACTCGTGCAGCACAAACTCACACTGCTGCGCCGCACCGAAACCGAGCCGAAAAAGTTCCGCGAACTCGTCCGCGAACTGGCACAGTTCCTGTTGTACGAAGCGACCCTCGATTTGCCGCTGCGACCGCGTGAGATCGCAACTCCACTGGCCCAACTCAACGGCAGCGAGATTGGTGAGCAGATCGGCCTGGTGCCGATTCTGCGCGCCGGGATCGGCATGGTCGAACCGATCCTCGATCTTCTGCCGACCGCACACGTCTGGCATCTGGGGCTCTACCGCGATCACAAAACCCTCGCACCGGTCACCTACTACAACAAGCTACCGCCGGCGGTTGATGTGGATCTCTGCCTGATTCTCGACCCCATGCTGGCGACCGGTGGATCGGCATGTGCGGCGGTCGATATCCTCAAGGAGTGGGGTGCACAGCGCATCAAGTTCCTGGGCCTGATCGCCGCCCCCGAAGGGGTCAGAGCGCTCAGCGAAGCCCACCCGGATGTCAGCATCCATCTGGCGGCGCTCGACAGCCATCTGAATGAACTGGGGTATATTGTTCCCGGCCTTGGTGACGCGGGCGACCGCCAGTTCGGAACGGGGTAGTTGTGGCGTATGCTGGCCGTCACGGTTTCCGGCGCACCATGGTGCACCTGTCGATGCTACTTGTGCTGCTGATCGGCATGCCGATCGGCAGCAGCGCGGCACCGGGGCGGCAAGAGGTCTTCATCCGTGAGTTCGAGATCGGCCGTTCTACCCAGGGCCGGCCAATCAATGCCATCCAGATCGGCAACGGCCCACGCAAGCTGGTGCTCGTCGGTGCGACCCATGGCTTCCCGGAAGCCAACACCTATGTCCTCTCGTCGCTACTCGCCGAGCATTTCCGCGCCAACCCGCACGAGATCCCTCCCTCGGTGCGGTTGTATATCATCCCACTGCTCAACCCCGACGGGCTAGCGCTTGGGACGCGCTTCAACGCACGTGGAGTCGATCTCAACCGCAACATGAACACCAACCACGACGCCTGCCCAGAAAACAACTGGAGCGTGACCGTCCAGGGGGCGTATGGCATTGTCTCAGACACCGGTGGGGCATACGCCGACTCGGAGGTCGAGACGCGCCTGATCCGTAATTTTCTGCTGGATGCCTCGGCGGTTATCTTCTATCACTCAAATGCCGGGAATGTCTTCCCGGCGGCCTGCGGACACACCCCCTCGAGCACACTGGCACAACAGTATGCCCAGGCGGCAGGATACGCCTATGCACGCTACTGGGAGGCGTACACAATCACCGGCGGCATGCACGATTGGGCAGGCAGCCTGGGGATCGCGGCGATTATTCCCGAGCTGATCACCGGCACTCTACCCGAGTTCGAGCAGAATCTCGCCGGCGTGCGTGGAGTACTCGAAGCTGCCGATCTCTTGTTGCCGCCACTGGAAGAGCAGATCGTCGGCGGATATGCTGTTCCTGCGCCGATCTGGCGTTTCTGGCGCATGCATGGCGGCATCGAGCGCTTCGGGCCGGCACTAGCCGCCGCCGAGCAGAAGGCCGATGGAGTCGTGCGGCAGCACTTCGCCAATACCACGCTGGTGCTCGATCCGAAGTATGCCGATACACCCTACCTGGTGCAGCCGGAAGCGATCGGGCGCAATGTAGTGACGACAAATGCGCTCGCGCTGGAACCCCCTGCCGATGCGCGCATCTTCGCCGAAACTGGCCAGCCGCTCTTCGGTGCCTTTGCCGTTGTCTGGGAGATCCACGGCGGCAGCGAGGTGTTTGGCCTGCCGATCTCGGGCGAATACACTGCGCTGGCCGCCGACGGCCAGCGGCGCATTATGCAGCGCTTCGAGCGGGTGGTGTTTGCCTACTACCCGGAAGATGATCGGGTACGACTCGAACCGCTCGGCTGGAGCCAGTATCTGCGCGAACAGCTCCAGGCTGCACCGCTTGTGCATCAGTTCCGATAGAAATTCACCCGGTTGCGGCAAACAGCGCGCTCAGGATCACAGCCCCGAGCAGCACCACGCTCAGCACTGCCACCAGAGCATGCGAAACGGCAATCGCGGTCGCAACCAGCAGGCCAATCGTCAGCATCAGCAGACCAAAAAGCGGCGGGTTGACGAAGTCGGCGTCGGCGTCTTCCTGGTTGATGGGTTTATTCATGGGTGTTTCCTTCTAGCGT
>CALLZL010000514.1 GCA_937859575.1 uncultured Chloroflexota bacterium | reverse complement strand
TTGGGTGTATTTTATTTATTTGTTGGCATCTTGCTCTCGCCGTTGCTGGCCGCGCTCGCGATGTCATTCAGCAGCGTGACGGTGATCGGCAATGCCAATCGGCTGAAGACCTGGAAACCGGCGCACTGAACGCGCGGTGTTCGATACCGTAAAGAGACGAACACGTAGAGTGCTCGTCCATCCAGAGAGGATACCTCGATGACCCCCGATAAGATTGCCGTGACACTCGGCGGCCTTGCCGCCATCAGCTTTATCATCTGGTTCTTCTGGCTGGTGAAGAAGCCGGGCGTACGTGCCACCCGCACATCGAGCGGCTACCAGGAGGTGCTCATACTTGTCAAGGGCGGCTACACGCCCGACGTAATCATCGTCGAGAAGGGGCGACCGGTGCGGCTGAACTTCGTTCGCACCGAGTCCGCCGCCTGCTCGGAGATGGTGCTGCTGCCAGATTTTCAGAAGAGCGCGCAACTGCCGGAAGGTGAGACGGTGGCGATCGAATTTCTCCCTGACCGAGCTGGCGAGTTCGAGTTCCAGTGCCAGATGGGTATGCTGCGCGGGAAGATCATTGCGGAGTGACACCAGGTGGAGCGAAGTGTCCAGTCGTGTTCCACACCCACGATTAGGCGCTCCTCGATACACGTTCCCGACGAATTCAAGGATCTATTCAGAGGGAGAACTGACATGCAAACCGAGCGAGTCACGATTCCGATCTACAACCTGGGATGTGCCGGCGGTGGTGCGCTTACAGTCGAGCAGGCGCTGCGTCGTATGCCAGGTGTGGCGCGCGCCTACGTGAACCCCGCAACCGAGATGGCTTATCTCGACTATGACCCGGCACTAGTGGGCATGGCGCAGCTGCGGGCCATCATCGCTGGCGCCGGCTATGGCACCCCCCAGTTCCAGATAGGAACGAGCGGCACCCAGATGTCGCGGGCGACGATGAGTCTTGATATACGCCGCTTGGCGCTTGCCAGTGGATTCTCGCTGGCGGCGATCTACCTCGTTTGCCTGCTCCTTAACCTACTACTCCCCCAGTGGTTGCAGATGTACCGTTTCTGGGAGCAGGTGCTGATTGGCGTCAGTTGGGAACGCCCCGAGACACTACTGCTTGGCCTGGTCGAGACGTTTCTGTATGGCGCGCTCGGCATCTGGCTCCTCGCCGGTATCTACTCGGTGCTCCCGCCACGTGTGCGCGTATAACGACCTCCGTGTCAGGTGGCGCACCGGCACATGACACGAAGCACAGCTCAATCGCCGATAGGTGCGCAGCGCTCAGCGAACCATCAGGCCTCCCTCAAGACCTCCTCAGCCGTGCGTGACATGATCGTGCTGTAACTGCGGAAGCACAACGGCGTGCTTCCGCAGTTGCAGCGTGGCGAACCACCGGCACTGGTTGGCGCCCGTGGTTCGCTTCTCGTCCATGACCATGCGGCCGCCTGCCAGGTCTCCGCACCGAGCCGGATGCTCAGCGAACCATCAGGCCTGATTCAGAGCCACCTCAGCGCCATATGCCAACATAGACCCAGGCAGACAGCCGTTTTGGACCTTTACGAAAAGAACCGGACACGCAGCCTGCGGCAGCAGGCTTCGGAGAAGCGAGCCCGCCGATGTATCGGCCGGGCGTAGGTGATCGCCGAGGTGTCCGGAATAAAAAGTAAACGTCCATCACGGCTGATATATTCACTGAGGGAGGTCACCAATGCACGCTCATGACTCGACGCCGGCCAAGGGAATCGGCGCGTTTCTGAAGTCATCCACCGGAATTGCGCTCTGCGTCTTTCTGGCAATTGCGGCGTTCTACCTGTTCACCGAGCACACAGCGCACACCTTTGGTTCGCTGCCCTACCTGCTGATCCTGCTCTGCCCAATCATGCACCTCTCCATGCACGGCAGGCACGGCGGGCACGGCGACCACAGCGGGCACGGTGACCAGGCGCAGCGCATAGAAGGGGACCAGCGATGAACGAGGAGGTGCCGGCCTACGGCCTGTGGCCGCTGGTCATCATCAACACGCTGGTGTTTATCATCTTCGCGTTCAGCTTCTTCAAGCCGCGCACACCTCGTGACTGGCGCACCTTCGGCGCATTCTCCGCGTTCCTGGTGGCGCTGTTCACCGAGATGTACGGCTTCCCGCTCTCGATTTACCTGCTATCGGGCTGGCTGGCCGCCCGCTATCCGGGGATCGATCTGCTCACGCATAACAGCGGGCATCTCTGGCAAACGTTGTTTGGATGGGAGGGCGACCCGCACTTCAGCCCGCTCCACCTGCTGAGCGACGGATTCATCTTCGGCGGGTTCATCCTGCTGTACGCCGCCTGGAAGGTGCTCTACGACGCCCAGCGCACGGGAACAGTAGCCGTCACCAGCCCGTACGGCTACATGCGACACCCGCAGTACGTGGCCTTCATCGCGATCATGGTCGGGTTCCTCCTGCAGTGGCCGACGCTGATCACGCTCGCCATGTTCCCGGTGCTGGTGACGATGTACGTGCGCCTGGCGCGGCGCGAGGAGCGCGAGTCGCTGGCGGCCTTCGGCGAGGCGTACGTGCGCTACGCGGCCGCGACGCCGGCGTTCCTTCCGCGCTGCCCACCTCTAATGTCGACATCGCAGCACTGACGTATTCATGAAAGGAGCGACTCAATGGCTGGACGTATGCAACGCATATTTTCTCCTATCAATCCAACTACGCGCACAATAGAGCTGGTTATCCGGGGCCTCGGTGAAGAGCCTGAAAGAAGTTTCCAATGGATACTATGAACTCATATGAGGAAGCGACGATTGAAATAAGCGCCGCTACGTACGCCCAGTGCGCAGACGAGAGTTGTACCGTTTCTGTTCCACGAAAGATCGTCGGCATGTTGAGCGTTGAGCGTCCCCTCACGGCAGAGGGACTTATCTGGCT
>CALLZL010000513.1 GCA_937859575.1 uncultured Chloroflexota bacterium | reverse complement strand
CCGGTGCCGACAATTGGCGCATCGGGGCGCAGCAGCGGTACCGCCTGGCGCTGCATGTTGGAGCCCATCAGCGCCCGGTTGGCGTCGTCGTGTTCGAGGAACGGAATAAGTGCCGTCGAGACGCTCACCACCTGCTTGGGCGAGACATCCATATAGTCGATTCGGTCGATCGGTACGTCGTCGAAATCGCCGGCAAAGCGGCACGACACGGCACCATCTTCGAAACGGTTGAACTGATCGAGCGGCGCATTGGCCTGCGCAATCACGAACTTCTCTTCTTCGTCGGCCGACAGGTAATCGACCTCCTGCGAGACGATCGGGCGAATCTTGATCGTCCGTTGCCGAGTTGTTGCGATACGCTCCGCCAGCGAACGGTTGATCTCCTGGCCGGCCTCGGCGATCACCTCTTCGGTTTCGGGGTCGATAATATCTTCGCGCAGGATCTGGCCACGCAGCAGTGCCACCACGACCTGTTTTGCCGTTTCGGCATCGAGTTTTGCGCCGCGCATAGCCAACAGATCCCCATTGCGCAGATCCTTCAGATCGCGCAGCAGGGTACCGATCCGCTCAAGCTCAACCGCATTCGGCACTTCGCGATACACCTTGCGGTAGGGTGTCTCGAGGAAGCCCATCTCGTTGACACGCGCAAAGGTCGACATAGTGCCGATCAGGCCAATATTCGGCCCTTCGGGTGTCTCTACCGGGCAGATACGGCCATAGTGCGAGTGATGAACGTCGCGTACCTCGAACCCGGCGCGATCCCGGCTCAGGCCGCCGGGGCCGAGTGCCGAGAGGCGCCGCTTGTTGGTGAGCTCCGCAAGCGGGTTGGTCTGATCCATGAACTGCGAGAGCTGCGAGCCACCGAAGAATTCACGCATCGCCGCCACCACCGGCCGGATGTTTACCAGCGCGTTGGGGGTAGCGGTTTCGGGATCTTGCAGCGACATGCGCTCTTTGATAACGCGTTCCATCCGTAACAGGCCGACGCGGAACTGCTGCTGAATAAGCTCGCCGACGGTGCGGACGCGCCGGTTGCCGAGATGGTCGATATCATCGGCATGCAGGCCGGGAACACTGTTGTTCAGCTGAATCAGGCGCTCGACAATCTTGAAGATATCGGCAGGCAGTAATACCCGCACCTTGAAATCGGGCGCCTGGGCGCGAACTTCGGCACGGCTATCTTTTTCCCACAGGTTCTTGTTCAGTTTGTAGCGGCCGACCTTGGCAAGATCATAGCGCCGCGCATTGAACAGCAGCGACTCAAGCAGCGAACGAGCATTATCGAGGGTCGGCGGATCGCCGGGGCGCAGGCGCTTGTAAAGCTCCATAAGCGCCTCGCGGGTGTGGCGCGCCGGATCCTTGTCGAGCGTCGTCTTGATATACTGGTGGTCGCTCGGCTCAAGATGATCGAACAGCGCCATGACGTCGTCGTCATGCCCCTTCTGATCAAGCTCGTTGTCGGGTGTCCATTGGCCGGTGCCGTCAGGCTGGGCATTCCAGCCGAGTACGGCCCGCAGCAGAATGGTGACCGGGATCTTGCGCTTCCGATCGACCTTGACCGAAATCACGTCGCGCTTGTTGGTTTCGAATTCCAACCATGCACCACGGTTGGGAATCAGCTTCGCCGAATGCAGGCCACGCCCGCTGGTTGGATCCTTCTCTTCCTTGAAATAGACACCCGGCGAGCGGATCAACTGCGAGACAACCACACGCTCGGCACCATTGATGACAAACGTGCCGTTTTCGGTCATCAACGGGAAGTCACCAAGGAAGATTTCACTCTCTTTGAGCTCACCGGTCGAAAGTACACGCAACTGCACATTCACGCGCAGCGGAGCGGCATAGGTCATGTCGCGCTCACGGCATTCGTATTCGTCAAATCGCGGCTCGCCAAACTGGAAATCGAGGAAGCGCAGCTCCATGTTCTTGCCGGTAAAATCGGTAATCGGCGAGATTTCGTCAAAAAGCTCGCGCAGGCCCTCGCGGCGAAACCAATCGAAGCTGTTGATCTGCGTCTCGATCAGGGTCGGAACATCAATCGCATCCGATATCCGTGCGAACGAATATCGATCGGCCTTGGCACGATGCAAACCATCCATGCCGGTGTCGTTCGGCAGGATCAATGGCTGAAGGACAACGCTCTCAATCAACGGGGGCATGGGCACCTCGCTCTTCACTCCGCCGGATCAGGGGTTCAGGAAATCATGACAGAGAGGTCTCAGTCGGCATGGTCGCGCCGCTGCGACCCCCTGAACGCTGAAGCCTGGCTGGCTTATACTGTAAAACACGAATAGGCCATCCTCGGAGCAGCCCATGAATGGGCGCTGGGGGCTGGCTTCGTGCGACATGCGATAGCGGGAAGGACGCGACGAAAGGAACGCGCGTATTGATGTTCTCCTCCCCTTCCATCATCAAACTGCGAAAAGTGATGATAACATAATTCTTAGTGGATGTCAAAGAATTTTTATGTGATTTTAGCGTCGATCTTGCTTGACTTTGCCGAACATACATGCTACAATCAAGCAGCCGGCAATGGTGGCAACAACCCAATCCTGGCTGCACTTCGCGCCGGAGAAGGGCGACAGGGACGAGCGTCGTACATGATGGTATGAGGAGGAAACCATGGCCAAGGATCTGAACAAGGTGATGTTGACGGGGCATTTGGGTGCCGATCCCGAGATGCGATTCACCGAGCGCGGTAGTGCGGTTACCACATTTCGCGTTGCCTCAAACCGCTCCTGGAAGTCGACCGATGGCACGCAGCATGACGATACCGAGTGGTTTCGGGTTGTCGCGTGGGAGAAACTGGCCGAGATCTGTAACCAGTACCTGACGAAAGGTACGCGTGTGTATATTGAGGGTCGGCTGCAGACACGCAAGTGGCAGGATCAGAGTGGCCAGGATCGCTATATGACCGAAGTGGTTGCACAGGATATGATCATCCTGTCGGCCCGTGGCGAGCGTGTTGCCGGCAGCGACAGCGACATGCCGATGGAAGAAGACGACATGCCGCAACCAGCACGCCGCCCGGTCGCGCCGGCAAGCGGCCCGAGTCGCGCACCGGCCGGTAACGGCAATGGTCGGCCGGCATCGCGTGCCACGGCACGTAATACGCCGCAACCGATCGGCGACGACGAAGATCTGCCGTTTTAGCGTGCAACGGGTTGCTCGATCGCATTGGCCGGCACACACCCATGTGTGCCGGCCATTCTATTGGATGCGATGATCGGCATGCAGAATGCGGCGCGTGCCGGTTTCGCAGCGCAGAATGATCGAATGGGTCTGCGCATATGCCCCCTGATAGCGAACCCCATCGAGCAGTGGGCCGTCGCCGATACCGGTAGCAGCAAAGAAGACCTGGCGGCTTGTCACGAGTTCGTCGCATGTCAGGATGCGCTGCAGATCGAGGCCGGCATCGGCGACCTGGCGTTGTTCGATGTCGCTCTGGGGTGCGAGACGAACCAGCATGGCACCCCCCATTGATTTGACGGCACATGCCGCGATGACGCCTTCGGCAGCACCACCGATCCCCATCAAGAGATCAAGGCTTGATCCATGCGAGGCTGCCATAAGTGCCCCGGCGATAT
>CALLZL010000512.1 GCA_937859575.1 uncultured Chloroflexota bacterium | reverse complement strand
GGCCCCCCCGCCCCCCGGGCAGCAGCGGGGGCAGGGCGCCCCCGTTTTTTGGTGTTTTAGCGGCTTGGTTCCTCCCCCCGCCGCTACTCGGCAATCTCGTAGAGTGTCTGCCCGTCGATCAGTACCACCGGCCGATCCCTGGCGGCTTTAAGTGTGCCCGGAGTGAACTCGGTCGATGTGATCACGATCCCTTTTTCGCACTGTTCACGCTTCATATCCTGCAGCAGGCTCTCGACCGTACCGGGAGTGACCTTATCGGCAACGCTGAGTCGTAGATGCCAAGGCGTGCCTTCGTGCTCAAGCCACAGATCCAGGTGCTTGTCTTTGTCGATAAAGCGGTAATCCTTGAAGGTGAACCCCTTCTTCTTGAAGAGCGAGTTCACGTAATAGCCGAACTGCGGCAACGAAAGGCCGCGAATGTCGTCGGCGGTACGGATGGTGCCTGGCCGTTCGAGGGCGCCGCCACGTGCCTTGACTTCGGCGCGGAGCTGGCGGTTACGATCCTCGACACGCCCGGCGGTGGTGGCACCGAAGGTACAGAAGGTGATCAGCGACACAGAGATAAAGCCGCCGGTGGTGAGCCACGCCTGTGCAAGGATCACCCGTAACAACTCGGGATCAAGGCTGCTGGGATCGAACTCTTCGGCCCCTTCGGGGGGTGGGCCAAGCAAACCGGCATTCAGGATGACCTGCGCACCGAAGGGGGTGTAGAAGATAACGGCACCAAGCAGCAGCATGCTCGTTAACGCCGCGACGAGCCCTGTCACAAAGCCGTGCAGGCCGTAATTCCCCGGAACACGCCGCGCCAGCATGAGGCCGACGCCGACCGGAATGATACCGGCGACAAACGCCAGCACTCCGGCCTGCAGCAGCGTGACAGGCATCAGCAGCCCGGCAACCCCACCGAAGAGGAGCACCGGCCCCCAACGTAATTCATTCATGCCGGTACGCAGATTACTTAGAAATGCGCCGACGCCGCCTTGCCGTGATGCTGTTTCGGGCGAACGTTCGTCGCTCTGTTCGGTAACATTAACGCTCATACTTCCTCATCGTGTTCGCGGTGTATGTTGGTGACGCTGCCGTAGGATTCGGGTAACAATGCTTTCCGGTGGCTTCGTGCCGAACCAGGGGTTATGAGTGATGCAGCGCACGATCGGGCGGCGTCTCGCGTTCAAGCAGTTCATCGACTGCTTCGCGCAGTTTGCCGATATCGGTAAAGGAACGATAGACCGATGCAAATCGGATGTAAGCAACTTCGTCGAGCGTCCGTAGATGATCCATGACGATGTCGCCGATTGCTGATGACGGGATCTCGGGGGCGTCGAGCGCCATGAGTGCCGCTTCAACATCATTGGCAAACAGATCGAGTTGCTGTGCCGAGACCGGCCTGCGGTAACAGGCGGTGCGCACCCCACGCATCATTTTGTCACGCTCGTATGGCTCGCGTTCACCATTCTTCTTTACAACGGTCAGATTTACCGTCTCGACGCGCTCGAAGGTGGTGAAACGTTTGCCGCACGCAGTGCAACGCCGCCGTCGGCGGATCGATTCGCCGGCGTTGAGCTTGCGCGTGTCGATGACATCGCTCTCGGAGTGCTGACAGAATGGGCATCGCATAGCCCTGATTATAGCATACTCCACAGGTAGGCAGCCCAGCAGCGCAGCAGGTAGGTTGCAGCCGGGCTGCGAGTCAGGCCGCTCGGCTGATCGCCATGGCCGCCTTCGAACCGCAATGTGCTGATGAGGGCGCTACCATTGCCGATCGGTAGTTCGCCGGCATAGTGGTGGATCTGCATGGTGCGTGTGTCGAGCCGCTGCAGGATCGGTCGCATCCCTTCATGCAGCACGAGTGCGCGATCGGTGGCGCATGCGGCAAACTGTAGCCCGGCACACCCCTCGTGCGGGAAGTCGCCCCAGGCCGGATGTGGTTCGACGATCCGCACGCACTCACGCCAGAAAGGCAGCGCTACGGTGACGATTGGTGGGTTTTCGTTGCTGCCGATCAGCACAATGGCGCGCCCACCCCGGGCGACAAACTCGGCGATGCGGTGATCCCAATGGGTGCTGATCAGTGGTTGATCAGTGGCAAGATCGTGCAGTTCGCCGACGACCGGCCGTAGCTGTGCTGCACTGTGCTGCAGATCGTGTAACCGGCCGGCCGGATCAAACAGTCGGGCCGCCATGCCAGCTAGTGTATTGTGCGGGAAACACCAGATCGGCCAGTGGTTTTCGGCCGTGACCGTGCCGATTGTGATGCGGCATGTCAGGTCGATACGCTGCGGCAAGCTGCCGGTAGGCGCGTACCACTCGGCGGTCGCCACCTGGCCAACACTGCCCGCAGCGATAGGCGGGCCGGGGTGTTCGGCGCTGCCGAGCAGCTGATCGCCGGATACAGCACGCCATGCGACAGTGGTCGGGCCGCTGCTGCTGCTATGGTTGGCGGCAATCAGCCGGGCGCGGAGTGCTGCGCCGGCAACACAACTCCATGGATCGAAACGTGCCGGTCGATCGCCACCGGCCACCCAATCGCGCCGGCTCTCCCACCCGACGAGTGCGACCAGATCGGCATTGAAACACTGGAACTCATCGGCGGCGAATTTGAGCCGGCCGGCAGCATCCCACATGCCGGCACTGCTGATCGGAGTATCGGCTTCGCCGGTCACGACATAGCCGCTGATATGCGGGTAGCTGCGGGTGATTTCGAGTGTGAGTTTGCGATGTATCATGCCCTGCTGCTCCGAGAGCCGGCGCACTTCCGCTGTACGTTCGGCCATACCGTTAATTGCCAGCCGCTCGGCGTGGTGTTGGATGTCGTACTGCCAGCGCGCACCCTGTGGATTGAGGGTCGGATCGGTTGCGAGCCACCAGGGCTGTGTCCCTGGTGGCTGGTGGTCCGCCGCCGGTGCAGGAAGCGTATCATAATCGCAGAATTCACCAAAAAGCCAGGGCTGTGGCGGATGCCACGCGGGTGAGAAGTGCTCGATCAGGCTGCGCAGCATGTGCGGTTTGGCATAGAAGTGGTAATCGCGGTAGTCGGCATATTCATCGAGCAGGCCGCCATAGGCTGCCCCCGAGCCGCTATTGTCGCGCAGCGGCAGGCCGCCGCTCAGTTGCTTGACGCGCTGGTAGAGCGGGGCGAGTATGTCGGGGCCGACGGCCCGGTTGAGTTCGCAGCCGAGGCTGGTAATAACCAGCGATGGATGGTTGCGTACCCGGCGCATGATGCGTGGATACTCGATCGCGATCTGGCGGCGTAGTGCCGCAATGACATGCGGCAGCCAGAGCGGCAGTTCGAGCCAGATCAACATGCCGAGTTCATCGGCAATATCGAGGTATTCGTCGGGCGGCACCCAGAGGCAGAGCTTGATCCCATTGTAGCCGAGTGCACGAAGCTGGTGCATGGTGCGGTAGATAGCTTCGCGTGGCGGGTTAGGCGCCAGCGTGGCGGGGGACCAGCCCCACGAGAGGGCCATACGTGGGGAGATCGCCTGGTCGTTGAGGTGGGGGTGTGTCCCGTCGATTGCTATATGGCGTACTCCAAAACGGCAAGACACCTCGGTTGCGGCAGTGGCCGGATCGTCGGGGAGCGCGGCAACAGCCGTATAGCGTGCCGGATCGGCAGGCGACCAGTTGTGCGGCGTTGCCAACGGCGTTGATACGGTTGCCAGCCAGGCGCTATACGCTACGCCGGGCGGTGTGGTGGGGTCGTGCGAGGCATCCGGTACGGCTACAGGGATTGCCGACCAGCTTCGTTCTTCTGGATCCAGATCAACCGGCCGGCCGGTAGCGTGGAGTGTGACGACATGCCGGCCGGCGGGATCGCTGATCGTGAACTGGACCTCGGCCGGGCCTGAGAGCAGCGCTTCGGCGTGGAGCGTGCCGTCGGCATCACTATGCAGCCAGAGATCCTCGATGACGGTCGCACCGCTGACGAGTAGCTCGGCAGGCTGCCAGATGCCGCCGAAGGCATGCCCCCAGACATACGGCAGAAAGCCGGCCAGGGTTTCGCGTAGCGGGAATCGCCCCGGCATGGCGGCTGAGTCGGGGCCGGCACGTAGCGAGGCAGGCTTCTCGATGCACAACACCAGTTCGGCCGGGCTGCCGGCGGGCAGCACCGGGAGTTCGATGTGGAATGGATCCCACATACCGGTGTGCTCGCCGAGCGCGATGGTATTGAGGAAGACGCGGCAGTGGTAGCTGACGGCAGCGCAGCGCAGCCAGAGGCGCGCACCCGGCGGGAGATCCGGCATCGTGAAGCGGCTGCGAAACCAGTATGGGCCGGCATCATCGAAGGCGATGCCATCACACTCCCAGGCTCCGGGCACCATGGCCGGATGCCATAGATCGGGCGGGTCGTTTTCGTGGCGGCGGTGCCACTCTGTCAACGGGATGGTGTATGGCATATAGATCTATGTCACAGCATCCGGCACCCACACAGTATGATCACGCTTACATACTGCGGCGGTGCCGGATGCTGCTGAGGCATACCCCGGTGATTAAGGTAAGAGGGAGCCAAAGGTGCCATACAGCCAGTTCAGGTCGTCGGCGCGGTCGACGCGATAGACGCCGCCGGTGCCGCCGCAGCTGCCGTTCAGGCCATATGATGTCACGCCGCCAACAACATTCGAGTTGCCGATGAAATTCGGCCCACCCGAATCGCCAAAGCAGGTGCCGCCGGTGTTGCTGTTGTTCGACAGCAGCATTGAGAAGTCGCCGGTGAAGCCGGGTGTGTTGATCTGTAGCAAGTGCGGTGTGGCCAGCATACGGATCCGCTTGTTGTTGGCCAGGAACGACGCCGGATCTGGGAAGCTCTGCTGCAGGCCATAGCCGACGGCAGTGAAGGTGACATCCTGCAGGCCGCGCCGTTTTGCCATGCGGTCGAGCTCATTCAGCTGCGGCAGAGCACCGTAGCTGCTCTGGTATACTGGCCGGTCGAGCACGACAACCCCCAGGTCGTACAGGAAGAAGGCATTCGGGTTGTAGTTCGGATGGGTGTAGGGTGTACCGCCGACCTGGCCGCTGAACGGGTAGCCATTGGCCGGGATGCCGGCTTCGACATCGGCATCAAACCAGATCTCGACGTGCGCCGCCGGTGCCTGGGTGCAGTGCCCGGCAGTCAGGAAGAGGGTTGGTGACAGCAGTGTGCCGCTACAGCGCCACAGTGGGGCGCCGCTGGCCGTCTGGGCGACCATCAGGCCAACATACGGATGCCGTTCCCCGTCGAGTTCGCCGCTGGTGATAGCGGCCGCCGGTGAGCTGGCGAGTGCCAGTAGCACAAGTGCGGCCAGAAGGGATGTGAGAGTTCGCAGACGCATGCATAATCTCCTTGTAAGGGTAGAGGCTGGAACCACGAGTATACCGTGCGTGCGTGGTTCCGACAAAGAGAATGACAAGAGTGTTATTTTGTTTCATCTGAGGGCTGGCATGTCGGGCAGTGATGCGTGCCGCGCTGAGCGACCACACTACGGGCAATTGGGGTGCCACAGCGTTCGCATGGATCGCCGGTGCGGCCATAAGCGCGGAATTCGTGCTGATTGGTGCCTTTCTCACCATAGGCATTGCGATAGTCGCGCAGTGTACTGCCGCCGTTGCGCAACCCGGCGGTGAGCGCAGCAACAATTGCTGCATGAAGTTGCTCGATCTCGCTGCGATCGAGTGTATCGGCACTGCGCAATGGGTGGATGCGGGCGCGCCAGAGTGCCTCGTCGGCGTAGATATTGCCGATCCCCGCGATCAGTGCCTGGTCGAGCAGCAAGGGTTTGATGGCGCGCCGCCGCCCGTGTAACAGCTCGGCCAATGTGGCAGGGGTGCAATCGTGGTGCAGCGGCTCCCGCCCGGGGCCGGCCCCCCGAACCCCCCGACCCCCCCGCCAACCTGGTCGACCAATCCCCGGCCCACACCCCCCAGGCCCGACCCGCCAGCATGAGCGAGGTCCAGGGAACCTTGAGCCATCTC
>CALLZL010000511.1 GCA_937859575.1 uncultured Chloroflexota bacterium | reverse complement strand
TGGGTGCCGCCCCCTGGGCCGGGGGGGCCGGCCCCACGACGCGGTGAGGTGCGGATCAACGCACCGCCATGCCGTTGGGGCGTCCCAATGTGGGTGCCCCAATGGAATCGCCGCGACGGCGTGTGGTTCTAGTATACGAGGATCGCTGAGAGCGCGGGCGTCTCGCCCGCATGCGAAGTGCCACACGATTGATCGCTGGGAGCGCCTCTGCACCATCGGTGCGTCGCAACCAGGCAGCGCCGGAACAGGCCTGGGGAATCAGCCGGGACTACGATAAAGAGGAGGTTAAAACGAGGGAAAATCGGTCTCGTGTGTGCCGCCGACAGCCATCGAACGGTTGGCAGTCGCCTTCAGGAAGCGACGTTCGGTATCTGCGATATCGACAAGCTCGTAGATCGCATCCCGCTGCTCGGGGTCGTCGAAGTGCAGCAGCAACGCCCGCACATAATGTGTCATCGCAGGCGAGGGTGCGAAACAATACTCAGCCTGTTCGTGCTGCAGCGTAACCCGTAACAACCCGGCAGCGGTCAACTCCTGCAGCGATTCCTCTAGCTCCCATGGCGTCTCACTCAACCACTGACGCATGCGTACGGCACTCACCTGCAGCTGCGGGTAACGGCAATAGACAAGCAAAATCTTGAGTTTGATCGGCGAGTCGATCAATCCAGGTGCGATCAGTTCGTGGTATGTCGCGTCCATGACACACTCCATTGTGTTGCGGGCAGGCACCTCGGCGTGCCTTGTTCCCGTGCGGACGGCGGCGGAGGATCTGCGATGGCCGTCTTCATTTCGGCCGATTTCCCATAAGTGTACACCGCAGCACGCGCCGATGCAACGCCCTTTCTGTGCACTTTAGTTAAGGTCTGTTCACGATTTGCACCAGAAAGCGGATGACCATCAATGGTGAAGCTATCTTCACTCTTGAGCGCAGGCATGCCTCCTATACTAGTGACGATATGCACAGGGCTGATGGCCCGCATGGTATAGACGCACCGTAGCTGAACCGCCACAACACAGCATCCATCGGTTCCAGCCACCGGAAGAAGGAGCAGGTCATGGCACGCACCCGCACGATCCTCGACGGCAATGAGGCTGCCGCCAGTATTGCCTATCGCCTTAGCGAAGTGATTGCAATCTACCCGATTACCCCTTCGACCCAGATGGGCGAACTGGCTGATGCCTGGATGGCACATGAATCACCAAATATCTGGGGCCACGTGCCGCATGTGATCGAGATGCAGTCGGAAGGCGGCGCGGCCGGTGCCGTTCACGGCGCACTCATGACGGGCGCTCTGACAACAACCTTTACGGCGTCGCAAGGGTTGCTGCTGATGATTCCAAATATGTATAAGATCGCCGGCGAACTCACTCCAGCTGTCTTCCATATTGCCGCTCGCTCACTCGCTGCTCAGGGGCTCTCGATCTTCGGCGATCACTCGGATGTCATGGCAGTGCGGCAGACCGGCTGGGCGATTCTGGCGTCCGGCACGGT
>CALLZL010000510.1 GCA_937859575.1 uncultured Chloroflexota bacterium | reverse complement strand
TACGAGATAAGCTAGTGACTGGAGTTCAGACGTGTGCTCTTCCGATCTCCCTCGCGCTGCTCTCGGGTGGCGAACGTTCGCTCACTGCCGTTGCCCTGCTCTTTGCCATCCTCAAAGTCAATCCGTCTCCATTCTGCCTGCTCGACGAAGTTGATGCCGCCCTCGACGAAACCAATGTCGGCCGCTTCCGCGATGCACTCGCCGGCCTCGCCCAACAGACTCAGTTCCTCGTCGTTACCCACAACCGTGGCACAATCGAGGTTGCTGATACGATCTATGGCATCTCGATGAATGACGACGGCGCATCACGCGTGCTCTCGCTGCGCCTTGAGGAGATCCAATGACTCTTAGCCCGTTTACTGCCGCCATCTTCGACATGGACGGCACCCTGGCCGATAATATGCCACTGCATTACGAGGCGTTCCGCCAATTTATGCAGCGCTATGACCTGCAACCACCACCGGCCGAAATCGCTGCCGGGCTCACTGGTAAGCGCAACCGCGAGATCCTGCCGGTGCTCTTCGGTTACCCGCTCAGTGATGGCGAAATACAGCAGTATAGCGCCGAAAAAGAGCAGATCTACCATCAGCTGATCGCCGGTCTCCGCCCGCTCCCCGGCTTGCATCAGTTGCTCGATATCCTCGATACTCGCGGTGTCCCTACCGCGATCGCAACCTCCGCCCCCGGCGGAAATGTCCCCCCTATGCTCGATCAGCTCGGCGTCACCGGCCGCTTCCGCGTCGTCACCCTCGGCGAAGAGGTAGCCCACGGCAAACCGGCTCCCGATATCTTCCTCGAAGCTGCCCGCCGCCTTGGTGCCGATCCGGCAACCTGCCTGGTGTTCGAAGATGCCTATGCCGGCATCGAGGCCGCCCATGCCGCCGGTATGCAGTGTGTCGCTCTTGCGACAACGCATACCCACGATCAACTGCGCCGGCTTGGCCCGGCAGCTATCATCACGGATTACGAAGATTTCCTGCCGCTGCTGCCGTCAATGTAAAAATCCCCCTTCTCTGCTGAGAAGGGGGAAACAATATTGCTCCGCTTGTCACACACTCACTGTTGGTTACGTGAAGAACTGCTGCCCATCATCAAAGATGAATGCGTAACTCCCGTAAACTCGCCAGTGCCCGGCTTGCGTTACGCTCCAGCAGATCGCATGTCTCACGCGCCTGAATCCCCACAAGCTGCCCCTGTACGATCATGTCGGCCGCCAGTACAAGTACCGTCAGGCACTGTATCAGTTCGGTTGCTGCCGGATCGCTTGTCAGCCGCAATTCACGCAATCGCCGCAACGCCGCCTCTGCCTGCCGCGCATGCGGTGTCAATAACGACTGCAACTGCACGAGTGTTTGCCCCGACTGCTGCGGCGCCCGGCAGTACTCCGCAGCCCGCCCGAGTACATCCAGCGATACCGCCAGTTGCTGCAGAATACTGCCGGCAACACCCGATGCAATACTGTGTCCATGTGCATCTGTGGTGCTTACCGTCATCCCTCGTGCGCGCTCTAACTGCTTCGGCATCACGGTCACTACTCCTGCTGTATCTGTCAGGTTCGGTTCAGAATGAATTTTTTGAAAGGTGTAATTGATTATACCGTTTGAGTCTCACCCCGGGCAACGTTCCAATAGTCCTGAATCTACACAGTACTCGCACACGATCAGGTACTTGTCGGTATCACGATTTCGTAACTATTTGGCCAACCCGGTCATGGGTGCACCCGGCATCGGGTACAGATTTGTAGCAGATCGGATGCGAAAAATAACAAAGCTGCAATTCTTTTGGTTGGTATTTGCTATCGAAAGTTGCTTCTCGCTGCCGAAAGCCTGTGGTATAACTTTCTTAACAATTTAGATACCCGTGGGCCGAAAGGAGATCATTGCCATGCATCTCACCTACTCCTATCGGTTCGGCAGGTACCTCGCGCTGGTTGTGTTGCTCTGTTTGCTCCTGAGCAACCTGACTCCCGCAAGGCTCCAGGCAGCTTCCGCCACTGCCGTCGCTGTGGCCGAGGTTGAGCCGAACAACACACTGGCAGAGGCCAGTGCCAACAACTTCTTGACATTCGACGCCAATGGTCAGGCTGCTGTCACCGGCTTGATCGATTCTCTCAACGATGAACGCGCACGCCGTGGCGACTTCTATGCGTTTACAGTTGGGCCATATGGTGGCGCCACACTCTCGGCGACCCTCTCGAACCTGCCTGCCGATTATGATCTGGCTTTGATCGCCGATACAAAACAGTCGGTGTTGCCGGTAAGTGATGGTATTGAACTTGAATCGATTGTTGATCTCGGCAGCATCAAGTCGATCGGCAGCATCAAGTCGATCGGCAGCATCAAGTCGATTTCGGCAAATGCCGGCACAACCGATGAAGCCATCGAAATGTATCTTGTTGATCCCGGCACCTACTATCTCTTCGTCTATAGCCCTGATGGCGAATATAACAACACCCAACCGTATCGCCTTGATGCGTATCTTTCGAGCGGCAGCCTGATCGAGCCGACTGTGCGCGCTCGCGAACTGACATCGCTCGACGCATGTGTTGCACCATCGGCACAGGTCAATACGCTTGTGCTTATGAACAGCCAGCGTATGATCAATGTCGCCGCCGCCGATCAGCCCTTGGTTGATTCGATCAGCGGCGCATTTGCCGATGCCGAACTCCTCGCAATTGCCGGTGCAACAGCTGTTCTCGATATGTCTGCCGGCTCCTGTAATCCGCTGCTTCCCGCCGACACAGCACACCTTGCCTCGCTCTATCAGGCATGGGATGCCAACCCTGGCCAGCCGCTCTTCGCCAATGAAGTCGCCCGCCAGATCTGGTTCATGATCGATGTCGCGCTGAAGAACTACTTCCCATCAGTGAAAAATCTGGTGATCATCGGTCAGGATGACATCATCCCCTTCATGCGCGTTCCCGACGAAACCCTCCTGGCCAATGAGTCGGATTATCTCAATCTACTGCCTGACGGTCTGGTTCCAACCAGTAGCCCGCTCTACGGCAGCATGTTCTACCGCTTTATGCTGACCGACGATTTCTATGCTGATCGCGCCCCAACGCGCTGGCGCGGCCGCGAACTCTATATTCCCGATCTGGCGGTTGGCCGCCTCGCCGCAACACCGATCGACATCGATCGCTATCTGCGCGCCTATACCGGCACCACTACCACGACCTCATTCTCGATTCGTGCCAATCGCACCGATGCCGGCAATGCCGGAGCCGTTTTCGTCACCGGCACCGACTTCCTGATCGATCAGGCGAATCGTCTGTCGCGCATCTTCCGCTCATTCGGTTATGCCGAGACAACCGCAATTGGTGCACCGTATGCCCTGCGTACCCTGATTGGCGATACCTGGACAGCCGCCAACCTGATGGATGCCTGGTTCAACGGGCAGCTTCCCGGCCTGACCGATACCTACGGTGCCGAGAATAATGCACCACAGACCAGCTATCAACTGATGTCGATCAATGGCCACTTTGATCATTATGGTGCCATCCCTGCCGACGAAACATCAGGCCGCCTGTATGCCCAGCGCATCCTGACGCCGACCGTCAGCATGGATGCTGTCGTCAGCCCTTTCTTCAAAGGTTTCGTCAATCCAACCAGCGACTCATCAGTGCTGGCGTATTCGGTCGGCTGCCAGGCCGGCCTGAGCGTGCCGCGTAGCTATCTGAATACCTCCTTCGATACCGATGGCCGTTATAGCGCCGACTGGCCCGAAGCCATTCTGAAGCAGGGCGGCAATTGGATCGCCCATACCGGTGCCGGTGGTGGCTAGAGTAGCGCGGTCGGTTACAGCGGAACACTGACTGTCCTGCTGCCCGAGGCTTTGGGCCGGCCCAACCGGCCAACCCCCGGCGCCTCGCTGTTGCTTGCCAAGCAGCGCTACCTGAAAACCGCCGGTATCGGCAGCTTCAGTGCCTACGATGAAAAGGTGCTGCTGACCATGACTCTCTATGGGTTGCCGTTCATTACAGTCGAAGTGCCAAACCGTATCGATCTGCGCAATCCACCGACCAGCCGGCCGTTCAACCCACCGGCGGCAACGGTTCCGGCACCACAGCAGCAGAACCAGGGCACCTTCACCCGCCTGATCACGGTAACCAACACCTTTGCACCGATCATCAGCGGCATGGCACCTTCGGTGACGGCAACCATCCAGGATAGCTTCGGTGGCACAACCGTTGTCGAGAGTCTCGATCAGAGCATCGTTGGCATGCCGATCCTGCCGATGCTGAGCTACGATATCACACTCAACCCAACCACCAGCGCCCAGCTTGGTGCCGGCGACGGCATTCCGCAGCCGCGCGGTGTACGCCTGATGAGTGCGATCTCGGAGCCGACGCGCGGCAACCATCTGCCGCGTATGACGAGCCTGATCAGTAGTGGCGCGGGCGGCACCCAGCGCGACGAGGCGTCTCTGCCAAATCAGGCCCGCGATCTGTGGCTACCGGCGACACCCTATTCTTACGAGCGGATCGCGACGATGGGCACAACCGATAACGAACAGATTAACGACCTGCTCGTGATCAGCCCGTTGCAGTTCCGCGCCATCAACAAAAACACCAGCGAGGTGCGTGCATTCACATCGATGGTCTTTGAAGTCACATATATCGACCCGCGACGGGCCGCTGAAGCCCAGATCAGCGATCGCCAGCCGCCGCTGCTGCAAAGCCCGGCCATCAAGCTCCTTCCGGCCAAAGCGGTTGTCCGTGGTAAGAATGCCGTCGTCACGCCGGCTCAGTTGCGCTTCAGCATCGAAGCCAGCGACGACTACAGCACCACGGTTGCCGCAAATGTCACCTATACCCTCGATGGCAAGACCTGGCAAAGCAGTGGCATGACACGTGCCGCCGACGGGAGTTATGAACTCTTTGTTGACGCACCGAAAGTGACAACCCAGGTGTATGTTGTCTTTGAGGCACGCGACGACGCCGGCAATGTGGCGACGGAAAGTGCCAAGGGTGGGCCGCGCAAGATCCTCAAGTAATACGGACATACGGTGCCTTCCCAATCGCGACACAAAGCCCTGCGCTACTGCAGAGCTTTGTGTCGGTAACCATCGGCTTTCCCAGGCGGCCGATTGCAGCTACAATACTGCAATCGGCCGTTTGTTATGGAGCATGATCATCAATGCACAGCCCGGTGACTCTGGTGGTAGGCGATGCCAATGCCGATCTCGGCGCAACGGTGCATCGTTTTCCGTTCGAAGGAGATGATGCCTTAGTCGATACACTGGGTTGGAGCAGCGGCGGTGCGGCGGTTAATTGTGCCGCTGCATTGGCACGCCTGGGCGGCACAACCCGCCTGCTGAGCCGCATCGGCAGCGACCCGGCGGCGGAAGTGGCCCTCCGCGCCGTGCATGCTGCGGCCGTCGATTGTTCGTTGGTGCAGATCGATACACAACACCCGACCGGAATCTGTTTTGTCGTGGTTTCGCCCGGTGCCGAGCGCACCATGTTCAGTTTTCGTGGGGCAAATGCACACCTGGTGGTTCCTACCCAACCAGATCCGCTGGCCGGTATTGCATGGCTGCATATCTGTGGCCATGCGCTTGTCGAGGGAACGCAGCGCGCAACCATTCTCGAACTGCTGGCCGCCGCTACTGAACACCGCCGACCAGTATCGCTCGACCTCTGCTTGCCGCTGCTGCGCAGCCATACGGGCACTATCGCACAGTTATTTGCCCAGATCGGTGTATTGTTCCTCAACGAAGTTGAGCTGCACGAATGTATGCCGGGGATGAGCGAAGCAGCAGCGGCAGCCCGGCTCGCCGCACAGATCCCGATCGTAGTCGTCAAGCTCGGGCCACGCGGGTGCCTGGTTGCCGCAGGCGAAACCCTCGAACATATTGCGCCCTTCGAGGTTGCCGCCGTCGATGCCACCGGCTGTGGTGATGCCTTTGTTGCCGGATTTCTGTATGGCCGGCAGCTTGGCCTGAACCTGCGCGACACAGCCACCATTGCCAATGCGGTCGGGGCACTGGTTGCGCAGCGACCGGGTGCGGCGGATGCCATGCCGCCGCGCTCTGATGTAATTGCCTTCTTGCGGGCGGGCGGGCGGCACGAACTGGCCGACCGAATTCAGCAGCCGGCGGTATAGCGCCTTACGCAACACGCCTCTCGGAAGCGCATGGCTTCCGAGAGGCGTCTGTATACCCTGCATACAACGGTGCGCCGGTTATACGTGCAGCAGATTGCGCTGCAGCCAGGGGATCGTCGCAGCCCCATCCCAGCGGTGTTCGCCCTCGAACACCGTATGCTCCAGTGCCTCAGCTGCATGATGGGTGGCATAGGCACCGGCGGCAATCGCCAGTTGTGCAGCGACATTGGCAAGGCCGGATGCACCATTGAGCGGATCGCGTGAGCCGCTTTCGATCAGCAGTGGCCGTGGCGCGATCAGCGCCCCCAGATCGCCCATGTCGAGGAGTTGCCACAGGCCGGGCACGTAGTTGCAGCTACAGTTCTGGTTCATATGGAGCAGCGATTCTTTGTAGCCATAGAAATAACCGCTTACCACCGCACAACGCACCCGCAGATCGAGCGCCGCCAGCCATAATGTTTGCAGGCCGCCCCCCGAAAGCCCGCCACAACCGATCCGTGTCGCATCGCAATCATCGCGGGTGGCGATATAGTCGATCAAGCGCATCAGATCCCACACCCACATCCCGGTGACCGTCTGGCCGAGCGGCATGGCCATATTATTGATCTCGCGGCACGAACTGCCGAGCTCATCGCCGGTGGCCAGTGTGGTGTATTCGCGGCGTTCGCCGAAGCCCCGTGCATCGGGGCAGAAGGTCACGAACCCGGCGCGGGCAAACGCCACGCCATAATCGTAGCGATAAGTATCGATAGCGGCGGCCCGTGCCGGCGTATCACGCAGCCCGGCAACCGTCGCCTTGCCGCCACCACCGTGGCCATGGGGGGCAATCAGAACCGGGCGGCGCTCGCCGGGACGCAGATCGGCGGGGGCCAGCAGATAGATCGGCATGCGCACCCCCGGTTCGACGGCAATCGAGATACGCCGGCGGGTATAGCCATCGAGCTCTTCGAGTGGGCCGATGATTGGATCCAGTGCACATTCCTGCATGGTATCGAGGCCAATCAGCCGGCGTAAGCGGGAACGCGCCTCGGACTGCCAGGCCGCAAGTTCGGCGGCATGCGCGGTGCGGGCACCAAACTGCCGGCCGGTGCGTTCAAAACGTTCGGCAAGTGCAGCTTCGACAGTGAAGCATTCGGTCTGCATGGAGCTCCCTTCTTGTTGTCGTTATGCAAGCGCGATAACCTGCTCGATTTCGCCATGGGCAATATGCGTCTTTACCGGGTGGCCAAGGCGGCGAATGAGTTGTTGAATACCGACATTGGCCGCCATCGAGACGGCACGCAGGCGTTTGATGCCGCGCACCAGCGCAATCTGGATCAGGAGATCGAGCATTGCCGCGCCCAACCCCTCGCGCTGGTAATCATCGCGGATCACGATCGCCAGTTCGGCAGTGCCTGGATCGTTGCGTTCGCGGGCGACATGCACCACACCGACGGCGCGTGTTTCGCCCTCCTCGACGACCAAGGCGATCAGCATGGCCTGGAGTTCGGGTTCGAAATTGGTCATGGCACGCGCATGGCGCAGCAGCACTGCATCCGGCAGATCCGGCAGCGCAGTGAAAAAGCGCAGCCGGCGCGTCTCGGGCGAAAGGCGATGGTAGAGATCCACCAGCAGTGGGCTGTCGTCGGGGGTGGTATGGCGGATCTGCACACTACGCCCGCGCTTCGTCGTCAGGGTGATCTGGCTGCGGTCGGTTGGGCTGTTCATGATCGCGAACCATAGGCACGCATGGCTGCGCCAAAACCGCAGCAACCATGGGCTTGCGAGGGTAACGGCGGTATCATTGGCGGATCTCGAAGGCAATTGCGCGTTCGGTTCCGCTTCTGGTGCCATGGATGACCATCGTATAACCACCGGGCGGCAGATCGGCAGGAGCGATCCAGCTCCAGTCGGCGCGGCCGGATGCGATCCACGAGCGTTCAACCGTTACCGCCTGGGCTATGCCGTCGGGGCGATTGATCCAGAACGCCAATGGTTCGATCATAGTGAAACCGTTGGCATAGAAGGTGAAGAGCGAACCGGGGCGGCCGGCGAAGGGCACGACTTCGCCCTGCTGTTGCGGCACGGCTGGTGCGAGGATCTGCACCACAACGGCACGCTCGAAGCCACTACGATCACCACGCGCTACCATCGTCCAGTCGCCGGGTTGGGCATCGCCCGGCGCCAGCCAACTCCAGTCGATACGTGCATCATCCGAGCGCCGGTAGCGTACATCGATCCGCTCACGGCGGCCGGCCGGATCGATAGTCGAGAACGAGACGGTTTCGAATGGCGCAAAGCCGACGGCGAAGAAGGTAAAGAGGGTTCCAGCGACTCCGGCGGCCGGCTGAACCTGCACCCCGGAAGTCGGTGCGATACGTTCGACGAGATCAAAGGCAATCACCCGGGTTGTGCCCGAACGCGCCCCCTGCACGACCATCGTCCAGCGGCCGACGGCATAGCTCGGCGGCGAAGTCCATGTCCAGTTGGCGAGGCCGGTCGCCGCCGCACGCCGCTGGCCGGCCAGCTCGGGCACAATACCGATCACGCGGCCCTGAGGATCGTTGAGCCAGAAGCCGAGTCGTTCGTTGGGGCTGAAGCCATCGGCAAAGAAGTTGAAGCGTGTGCCGGGCAGGCCGGCTTCCGGAATCACCGGTTGCAGGGTGGTTGCCTGTGCGGAGCCGGCCGGCATGCAGAGTGCCAGGGCCACAAACAGTGCATATATGTATTTCATGAGTACCTCATTCGTCGGTATGCAACTCACATCCTGGGATGCCGGCGCATGCCAATGTGCGACCACAGGCATTATAGCACCTGGCGTCTTGTGCCATCCCTTCCTCGAAGAGCTGCTTCGCTGCGCGCAGCATGATAGTTTGGCCTCCCGTACCTACCTGTCACGGAGAACGTATACGCTCTATAGCCAAGTGCAAAATGATTGATCATTGGGATCGTGCGCATCTTGCGCGCATGCGGGCGGGATGCCCGCGCTCCCAGGATGCGGATGGCTCAAGATTTCCGCACCTAGCTATAGGATGACAGAGGCGCTATCTTGCGCCATCGCAGGCCTGCTGGTACACTCGCTGTACCGGCACCACTCACAGCGCAAAGGATGCCATATGGCAGCGAGTCCCTTCCCCTGGCCCGATCAACAGATAGCACGTTATACCGCCTATCGCACCACTGGCCCGATCACCGTTGATGGCCGGCTCGATGAAGCAAGCTGGCAGCACGCCCCACGCTCGCCGCGATTTGTCGATCTGATCAGCGGCCGGCCAACCATCCATGCAACCCATGCCGCAGTATTGTGGGATGAAACCAACCTGTATGTCGGCTACTGGGTTGAAGAACCGTTTGTACGCGCCGCACTGACCGAGCGAGATGCGCTGATCTGGCACGAGAACGATGTCGAGCTGTTCGTCGCCGGGCGTGATGCCTATTACGAACTTGAGATCAACGCGCTCGGCACGATCTACGAGGTCTTTTTCATCTGGGAAGAAGCCTACGAGCGCTCCGGCTATAGCGCCATGCCTGAGTTTCGCCGCGATGCCACGGGTGTCGAGCCATTCAACGGTGTCGGCTTCACCAACCACCCGCGTGGCATGCGGATCGGCTACTGGAACTGGGATCTGCCCGGCCTGCTGAGTGCGGTCGATATCGATGGGACGCTCAACGACGATAGCGACCGCGATCGCGGCTGGACGGTCGAGTTGGCGTTGCCGTGGGCATCGCTTGCCCCGCTGGCGCAGGGTGATGGGCGGGCATTGCCACCACGTGACGGCGACGTATGGCGGATGGATTTTTCGCGTTTCAATGCGTATCGCGAGGCGCCGCCCGCCGAAGATTCGGGTGGCTGGGCCTGGAGCGCCCATGGCGCATGGGATTCGCACATTCCGGAATGTTTCCCGTATATCACCTTCTCGGCGCAGCCGCCGCCCACCACGGCTTCATAGCACTTGGCAACACGTTATCTCTGCGAGAATACCAGTAAGAAAGGAACCGACCGTGAAATCAAATACCATTAAGCGCGGTGCCGAACGTGCGCCGCATCGGAGCTTACTGCGTGCCACCGGCCAGATCCGCGAGGAATCCGATTTCGGCAAACCGTTTATTGCGATCTGCAATTCGTATATCGATATCATCCCCGGCCATGTGCATCTCCAGGAGTTTGGCAAAGTCGTGAAAGAGGCTGTTCGGGCGGCCGGCGGCATCCCGTTCGAATTCAACACAATCGGCGTTGATGATGGGATCGTCATGGGGCACGAAGGCATGCGCTATTCGTTGCCATCGCGCGAACTGATTGCCGATAGTGTCGAGACGGTAGCAGCGGCACACTGCTTTGATGCAATGATCTGCATTCCCAACTGCGACAAGATCACCCCCGGTATGCTGATGGGTGCGGCACGGGTTAATATCCCGACGATCTTCATTTCGGGTGGGCCGATGCTCGCCGGCCGCGATGAAGCCGGCAATACCAGCGACCTTGTGACCGTCTTCGAGGCGGTTGGCAAGCATGCGGCCGGCCAGATGAGCGATGCCGCGCTGTTGCAACTCGAACAGATCGCCTGCCCGACATGCGGCAGTTGCAGCGGCATGTTTACCGCCAACTCGATGAACTGCCTGTGTGAAGCACTCGGCATCGCCCTGCCGGGCAACGGTACCATACCAGCGGTATCACCCGAACGACACGAATTGGCGCGCAAGGCAGCAGCCCAGATCATGAAGCTCTTCGCGCAGAACATCCGCTTCCGCGATATTGTGACCGCCGATGCGATCGACAACGCTATGGCACTTGATGTGGCCATGGGCGGTTCGACCAACACCGTGCTGCATGTCCTGGCGCTGGCACGCGAGGCCGGCCTCGATTACCCGGTAGCGCGCTTCAACGATGTGTCGGATCGGGTACCGCATCTGGCGAAGGTCTCACCGGCGTGGGATGGCGATCGGCAGTGGCATATTCAGGATGTCAACGATGCCGTCGGGGTGCCGGCGATCCTGGCCGAACTGGCCAAGCGCCCCGGCATGCTCAAGCTCGATATCCCAACGGTCACGGGGGCGACCATGGGCGAGAACCTGGCGCATGTCGAGCCGGCCCGCGCCCATGGGCCCATCCGGCCGATCGAGCAGCCGCACTCGGCACGGGGTGCTCTGAGCGTACTGTTCGGCAATCTCGCCCCCGAAGGGGCCGTGATCAAGGTGGGGGCGGTTGATCAGCACGAAATGCACTTCCGCGGCCCGGCGCGTGTCTTCGACAGCGAAGAGAGCGCCACCAATGCCGTCATCAACGGCCGTATTCAGCCGGGCGATGTGATCATTGTGCGGCAGGAAGGGCCGCGTGGTGGGCCGGGAATGCGCGAAATGCTCTCGCTCACCAGTATGGTCAAGGGGATTCCGGCTCTCAGCAGCAGCACGGCGCTGATCACCGACGGGCGCTTCAGTGGCGGCACCCGTGGCCTGAGTATCGGCCATGTATCGCCCGAAGCCGCCGAGGGTGGGCCGATCGGCCTGCTGCGCGACGGCGATATGATCGTGATCGACCTGGCCGCACGCCGCCTTGATGTCGAACTGAGCGACGCCGAACTCACGG
>CALLZL010000509.1 GCA_937859575.1 uncultured Chloroflexota bacterium | reverse complement strand
GCGCCAGGGCCCCCCGGTGACACCTCCCGCCACAGCGCACGAACGTGCCGGCAACATCTGTATTGCCCACCCCGATGGCGAAAGCGTCGCGCGCCGTGCCGCCGCACAAGGCCTGCTGATCTGGGGCGGCGACGGGCGCATCCGGCTGTCGGTACACTGTTATGTCACGCCGGAGGATATCGCACTGGCACTTGATCTGCTGCCCGGCATGGTATAATCGCTACCCGGTGTCTGAGCCATAGCATGTTCTCAATGAAGAGAGGAAGCGCCATGCGTCTGCAAGGAAAGGTCGCGATCGTCGCCGGTGCCGGCTGGGGGGGGATCGGCAGCGCGACGGCGCTGCGCTTTGCGCGTGAAGGTGCGCGCCTGGTGATCAACAACTATAGCCGCGCCGAACACCTCGAACAGACAGCCGCCGCCGCACGTGCGGCAGGGGCTGAGGTCGCCAGTGTTATGGGCGACGTGGCCGAGAGCGCCACCTGGGAATCACTGGTCGCCACCGCTCTTGAGCGTTATGGGCGGCTCGATATTCTGGTACACAACGCTGCTTCGGCCGTTATGCGCCGCCCCGCCGAACTGACCGACGAAGATTGGGAACGTAGCCTGGCGGTCACCCTGCGTAGCCCGTTCCTCAGTGTACGCCACTGTGTGCCGGCCATGATCAAAAGCAGCGGCGGCTCGATCGTCTTTATCTCGACGGTCAATGCGGTGATCACCAACCCGCATTTCGGTGTCTATAGCGTGGCCAAGGCCGGCCTCAACGCCCTTACCCGTAGTGTCGCACTCGACCATGGCCGCGATGGGATCCGCTGTAATGCCATCGCCCCCGGCCAGATCGTCGGCGAGCGCGAGGCGCAGCAGATGCTGACCGATCCACTCGAAGATCAGCTCTCGCGTGATTGTTACCCGCTCGGCCGCTATGGCCGCCCCGACGAAATCGCCGCCTGTGCGCTATTCCTTGCCTCCGACGACGCCTCGTTCGTCACTGGTGCGGTACTCACGGCCGATGGCGGCCTGACTCTGCAATCGCCCGAAGCGCTGGTTCGCCCTTCATTTCGCTCGCGCTGGCGCGATGATCTGCTGGTGCCGCGCCCGCGCACCGAGGAGAACACATGAAGATTGGTTACTGTACCTGGGGTATGCCGCTGGTCGAGGCCGAGGTGTTTATTCCGTTTCTGGCGCGCACCGGCTACCGCGGGATCGAAATCACCGTCATCCCTGGCTATACCACCGAACTGAGCCGGCTTGACGCCGCTGCACGGCGACGCATCCTGCAACTGCTCAAAGAACACGATCTCGAACTGCCCGCAATCGCCGCACAGACCAGCATGGTTGATCGTGATCCCGCGCTTGCCGCGGCTCACTGGCAGCGGCTGACCGCTGCCGTCGATCTGGCGACCGAATGGGCAATCGATGGCACACCACCGGCGGTTGACACAACCGTCGGCGCGACCTCGCAGGAATGGGATACGCTCAAGGAACTGCTTTTTGAACGCATGGCAGCACTGGTCGCATATGCCGAACAGCGCGGTGTCATTATTGCCGCCGAGCCGCATGTCGGCTCGATGCTCGATACCTGTGATCGTGTGCTCGAACTCTTGCACACGATCAATTCGCCGTTTCTCAAACTCAATTTCGATATCAGCCACTTTAATGTGCTGGGAATTCCGTATGCCGAATCGGTTGCCGCCCTCGCGCCGCATACTGTTCATACCCATGTCAAGAGCGAGCGCGGCCTCGCACCGGATCACGAATTCCTCATCCCCGGCGAAGCACCGTTCGATTGGGTCGGCTATCTGCATGCCATGCGTGCCGCCGGCTACGACGGCTATATTACGCCGGAGGTGAGTATTATGGTGCAACGCCGGCCCAACTACGACCCATTCGCCGCCGCCGAATTGTCGTTCCGCACACTGGCCGATGCCTTTGCCGCAGCCGGGATCACCGCCGAATGAAGCTCAGTTGCCTGCCGGTTTCGCTCTACCCCGAATTGAGCGCCGGGCGCATGACCCCGGGCGACTGGTTGCGCCTGGCGGCCGCATGCGGCCTCGATGGGGCTGATCTGAGTGTGGCGCATGTGCCCGATCGCAGCAGCACCGCGCTTGATGCGCTACGCGACGAAGCCGCTGCCGCCGGTGTCTCGATTGCCATGCTGGCAACCTATAGCGATTTTACGCAGCCGGAAACTGCCGCCCGGGCCCGCGAGATCGCCGACCTGCGTGGCTGGATCGCCGCAGCACAGCGCCTCGGTGTCGCGCTGCTGCGCGTAACGGCCGGCCAGGCACATCACGGGGTGAGCGCCGCCGACGGGATCGCATGGGCGGTTGAGGGGTTGACATCCTGCCTGGCCGAGGCCGAGGCCGCCGGGGTGCACCTCGTCTACGAAAACCATGTACGTGGGGCGTTCTGGCAGCAGAACGACTTCAGCCAGCCGGCCGAACGCTTCCTTGAAATTGTGCGCCGCACCGCCGGCACCGGCCTCGGCATCCTGTTCGATATCGCCAACCCACTGGTGCTGCACGATGATCCGATCCGGCTATTGCACGCCGTGCTGCCACGCATCGGTGCCGTGCATCTGAGCGATATGCGGGCCGCCGGAGTGTTCGAGCCGGCAATCATCGGCAGCGGCGTGGCACCGCTTGATCAAGCCATGCGTATCATCGCCGCCAGCGGCTTTACCGGCTGGTACAGCATCGAAGAGGCCAGCCGCAATGGCATCGATGGGGTGCGGCAGGCAGTGAAATGGGTACGGAGTTCGTATGGCACCACCACTCACCTTTGACCTCAGCGGCAAGGTTGTTGTCGTCACCGGCGCAGGGCGCGGCATCGGCAGATCAATCGCCGAGGCATGCGCCTACCACGGAGCCGACCTGGCTCTCGGCAGCCGCACCGTCGCCGAGAGTGAGGCAGTCGCAGCGGATATACGCAACCGGTATGGCCGGCGCACCGCCGCATGGCCGCTCGATGTCGGCAAACTCACAAGCATCAACACCTTTGTAGACCAGGTGCAGGCCGCCTTCGGCCGTATTGATGTGCTGGTGAATAATGCCGGCATTAACATCCAGCATCCGGCACTCGACTATACCGAGGCCGAATACGACCAGATCGTCGATGTGAACCTGAAAGGGGTCTTCTTCCTTTCGACGGCAGCGGCGCGCAGCATGATCGAACATGGCAGCGGCGGGAGCATCATCACGATCACATCACAGGCGGGTGTTGTCGGCGCACCATTGCGCAGCGTCTATAGCGCCGCCAAGGCCGGTGCGGCACACCTGGCACGCACCCTGGCCGCCGAGTGGGCACCCCACAATATTACCGTCAATGCCGTCGCACCGACATTCACTCGGACTCCGCTGCTCGAAGCTGCGCTTGGCAACCCGGCCTTCGCCCGCAATCTTGAACGTGTCCCATTGGGCCGCATCGCCGAACCAGAAGAGATCGCTGCCGCCGTCGTCTTCCTCGCCTCACCCGCCGCCCGCATGATCACCGGCCAGGAACTCTGTGTCGATGGTGGGTTTACGGCGGTGTGAAGAACAAAGAACCGGGTCGAATATCCAGAAGCCATCACAAAACGAAAGAGAAACCAATGAGCAAACTCCGCGTCGGGATCATCGGCTGTGGCGGCATCTCCAACAATCACATTCGCGGCTATATCGATACCGGCCGCTATGAGATCGTTGGGCTGGCCGACCTGAACACCGATGCTATGGCCGAGAAGGACGCGCTGTTCAATATCGCGCCGCGTCACTATACCGACGCACGGGCGATGCTGGCCGCCGAAAAACCGGATGTGGTATCGATCTGCACCTGGCATGCCGGCCATGCACCCTGGACGATCGCTGCGGCGGCATACCGGCCTCAGGCGATCCTGTGCGAAAAACCGATGGCCGATACCCTCGGCCACGCCGAACAGATGATGATCGCCTGCCGGCGGAATAATGTGCGGCTGGGGATCTCGCACCAGCGCCGCTTCCTGCCATCCTACACCCTGGCCCGCGACCTGATCGCCCGCAAAGCGATTGGCGATGTGCATATGATCCAGAGCTTCGCCGCCGATGGCCTGCCAAACTATAGCTCGCACCAGACCGATATGTACCGCTATTTGCTTGGTGATATCGAGTGCGACTGGGTCATGGGCAATATCGAACGCAAGACCGACCGCTACGAGCGTAGTACGCGCATTGAGGATTGCGCGATCGGTGTGTTTCACTTCACTAACGGCGCCATGGCGCTGATCCTCAGCGATGTCACCCCGACCGTCTATCAGGGGGCATTGATCTACGGCAGCAGTGGCATGATCACCATGACGCCCAGTAGCCTGCAGTTGCTGAATGCCGATACCAACGGCCGCTGGCAGACCTACGAGCCGGATGGAGCGTTTTACAAAGTCGCCGAGCTTGGCGAGCGCTTCGAGTGGCAGGAGGCCGGCGCAGCCCAGGCGCTCGAACTGGCCGACTGGCTCGAAGGCACGCGCAGCAGCTTCCGCAACGAGGCCGAGAACGGCATCAAGGCCCTGCAGATGGTTCATGCAGTGTATGAACCGGCTCGCCGCCACGAGAAGGTACTCCTGCCGATGGAGACCCGTGCCAATCCGCTGGATCTGATGGTCGAATCGGGTCATCTGGTGCCCGAACGGCCCGGTGCTTATGATATTCGTGCATTTCTGCTGCGCGGCGAACGCATGACCTCGGATCACTAGCCGAAAGGAATACCATGCTCGACGATATTGTGTATGTTGGAACCTATACTCGCTCGCTGCCGCATGTCGATGGCAAGGCCGAAGGTATTTATAGCTGTCGCTTCGACCGGCAGAATGGGTCACTTGAGATCATCGGTACCGCGCAGGGGGTCGAAAACCCATCATTCCTGACACTCGATCCACGGCGTCGCTTCCTGTATGCCGTCGAAGAGACCGATACCTATGGTGATGCGCCCGGCGGCGCAATCAGTGCTTTTGCAATCGATCCCTCGAACGGCGCATTAACGTTCATCAATCGCCAGTTGACCCATGGTGCCACACCGTGCTATGTCAGCATTACCCCAAATGGCCGCTGGGCGCTGGTCGCCAACTACATGGGTGGGAACATCAGCGTGCTGCCGATCAGTGAAGATGGCAGCCTGGCACCGGCGTCGGCGGTTGTCCAGCATACCGGGCCGGCTCCCATCCGCGATGGGTCGCATCCGCATGCCATTCGCAGTGATCCGGCTGGGAACTTCATCCTGGTGTCCGATCTTGGTATGAATCGGATTGTGGTGTATACACTCAACGAAGCCAGTGGTGCGCTGACCGCCAATCCCAACGAGTCAGAGATCGCCGCCGATCAGGCCGGGCCGCGCCACATGACCTTCAGCCCCGATGGCCGGCTGCTCTACTGCATCAACGAAGTCAACCTGACGGTCACCGTCTATGCGTACGATCGTGAGGCCGGTACGCTGCATGCGGTGCAAACGGTGCCGACCTTACCGGCCACGGCTGCCGGTAGTAGTGGAAACAGCTGCGCCGATCTCCATCTGCACCCCTCGGGGCGCTTCTTGTACGGCTCAAACCGTGGCCACGACAGTATCGCCACGTTTGCCGTCGGCGACGATGGGCTGCTGACGCCGATCGGGCATACCTCAACCGGCGGCAGTACACCACGCAACTTTGCCGTTGATCCACAGGGCGAGTTCCTGCTGGCCGCCAACCAGAATAGTAGTACGATCGTGACATTGCGGATTGATCCGGCACAGGGCCTGCCACAGCCGACCGGCATTGTGGCACAGGTTCCGACTCCGGTGTGTGTCCAGTTTGCAACTGGCTAGCAGAGGGCATCATGACACCTATTCCTCTTGCACTGATCGGTTGCGGCGGCATGGGGCATCGCCATCTGCGCGGCCTGATCGAATTGCACCGCGCCGGCCTCGCCGAATTCAGTGTCGTAGCGGCATGTGACCCGGTCACAGCCAATGCTGCATCGCTGGCCGATGAAGCCGCCTCTGCCTTCGGCACCCGCCCGGCGGTTGTTGCCCACCTCGACGAGCTCGTTCCACTTGGTGTGGCGGCCGTCGGGATTTCTACCACACCACGGTCACACCATACGGTCGCTACAGCCCCCCTGGCATACGGCTGGCATGTCATGCTCGAAAAGCCGATGGGCCTGACGGCACGTGCATGCAATCTGATCCGCCAGGCCGCTGCCGCAAGTGATCGTATTCTCAGCGTTGCCGAAAACTACCGGCGCGATCCGGTGAATCGGCTGGCAAAAGCGTTGATCGATGCCGGTGTGATCGGTGCACCGCGGCTGCTTCTCCAGCACTCGATCGGCGGTGGTGATCAGATGCTGATCTCGGTCTGGCGACATCAGAAGGATCAGAGCGGCGTGCTGCTTGATGTCGGCGTTCACTACACCGACATGATCGAGTATCTGCTTGGCCCGATCGAACAGGTGACGGCAGACGTCCGGCTGCACGAGCCGGTGCGCCACAACCCGGCGGCTGGCGGCAACGAAGCGGCAACCGGCAATAACCCGGCGGGGGTTTACGGCCGTTGGCAGAAGCAGATGCCGGCAAGCTTCGAGGCCACTGCCGAAGACGCCGTCTATGCCACGCTCACGTTTGCCAATGGTGCGGTAGGGCAGTATGTCGAAGATCACGCCGGCCATGGCGAACCAATCTGGCTGCGGCAGATCCACGGCTCACGCGGCTCGCTCGATATCCCGGTCGATCGGAGTGGTAGTGCATTACGGCTACATCTTGGCGGCCAACCGTATCACGGCGATCTGCTCGAACTGGTTCCCGATTTCCGGCTCGATACGGTGACGGCGGCGCTCTTTGGCGGCGAGCGTATCAGCAGCTACAACTTCAGCTTCGCCGAAACCGACTGTCGCCTGCTGGCGGTGGAGTATGCCGATTTCGCCCAGGCGATTCGCGGTGAGCATCCACCAGAGGTAAACGCCGAACAGGGTGCGCGGGCTGTGGCCGGAATCTATGCCATGCTCGAATCCGGCACGATCGGCCGGGCGGTCACGATTGCTGATGTTCTCGACGGACAGATCGCTACCTATCAGCAATCGATTGATGGAAGCCTTGGGCTAGGGTGATCGGCAGCCCTGCAGGAGATCAACCGTGAAATCAGCCGGCCTGCTCAGCGGATGTCTCGTCTGGATGCTGCTCAGCACCATGCTGACGATCTGCATGTGCCCGGTTGCAGCTGTTGTCGGCAGTATCGCCAGTACGGCCTACAGCGAGCAGGTGGCCGGTTGGATGGAACCGTACCTCTGCCCTGCCAACAGCCGGGCCGAAATCATCACCTACGAAACAACCTCGCGTGACTCACAAGGTTTCGAGCAGCCGGCCACCGCCTACGAACTACAGTGCGTGGCGGCCGACGGCACGATCGTCCGGCCACCGGGGCCGGAGTATGGCTTCTATCTTGTGGGAGTGCTGATGCTGGCAGCTACCATGATCGCCGCCGTTGTGTCGTTGCTGCCGGCAATACCGCTGGCCGCCTGGATTTCACGCCGGCGCAACCGCCGGCCGGTCGGTGGCGCACCATGAGTGGCCGGATTCGGATCGCCCAGTATGGAACGCGCCATGGCCACGCCGAAGGCAAGCTGACCGCCATCCGTACCAACCCGCATGTCGAGCTAGCCGGTGTCTACGAACCGGATCCCACCCGCCGCGCCGAACTTGCGCATACCGCTGGCTATGCCGGGATCCCCTGGTTTGATCATGCCGCACAGATGCTCGACGATCCAACGATTGTCGCCGTGGCGGCCGAAGGGCGTAATGACGAAAGCCTCGACCATGTAGCGCAGATCATCGCGGCGGGCAAGCATGTCTGGTATGATAAGCCGGCAGGCGAGAACTGGCAGCAATGGCAGGATCTTGCGGCAGCCGCGCAACGGCAACAGCTGCTGATCCAGATGGGGTACATGTTCCGCTACCATGCCGGCTTCCGCCGTATCGAGCAACTGGTGCGCAGTGGTGCGCTCGGCACGATCTTCAGCATCCGCGCCCATATGTCGACTTGGTTACCACCTGCGGCACGGGCCGTCATTGCCGTCCATCAGGGCGGCATTCTGTATGATCTGGCCGGGCACATGCTCGACCAGATCGTCTGGTTGCTTGGCCGCCCACAGCAGGTCGATGGGTTCCTCCAGACATCCGATCCAGCCAGCCCGGCCGGCTTTGCCGACAACACCCTGGCGGTATTGCGCTACCCGCGAGCAATGGCACTTATCGATATCGCGGCATGTGAGATCCCGCCGCCGGCACGGCGTTTCGAGGTATACGGCAGCCATGGCTCGGTCATCATGGAACCATTTGAACCAGCTGGTGCACTACGGCTCTGCCTGGCGACCCATGGCGGTACTTCTGCCGATATCCAATCGATTGCCGTCGAGCAGCAGAGCCGCCAACAGTTGTATGATCGCGAGCTGGCTGCCTTTATCGCAACATTGTACGGCGAACAGCCGCCGGATCGCCCGCTCGCACACGAACTCCTCGTCCAGGAGACTCTACTACGCGCCACCGGCACACTCACATAAGCATGCAGGAGCATCATGGTTCGCTATTTCCAGGGACTCCGCCAGCTTGGCCCGGCGGTCGGCCTCTATTTCCTCTGTGTCGGTCTCGTCGGCTTTGTGCTCGATGGCGGCGTCTTTGCGGTCTTGCTTAACCTCTATCTGATCCGGCTCGGCTATGGCCCGGAGATGATCGGCCTGATCAACAGTGCCGGTACCCTCACCTTTGCCCTGGCCAGCCTGCCGGCCGGCGCACTTGGCAGCCGCTTCGGCAGCCGCGCTATGCTCCTGATCGGCATTGCCATGATGCTCGTGGGCTGCCTGTTGCTCCCACTGGCCGATGCGCTCGCGATCGATGCGCGCCTCCCGTGGCTGATCACCTTCAATATCGGGATCTATCTCGGCCTGGCGCTCTTCTTTGTCAATACCGCACCATTCATTATTGGTGCGATTGCACCCGGCGATCGCAGCAAGGTCTTCTCGATCCAGACGGCGCTGATGTCGTTGGCGGCGTTTGCCGGCAGCCTCTTCGGTGGGTTTCTGCCACCACTCTTTGCGAGTATGCTGGCCAGTGATCTTTCGCAGCCGGCACCCTACCGCTATGCGCTCATCCTGGCCGGGATCGCCATGCTGCCGTCGCTGCTGGCGATCCGCGCAGTGCGTACGCCCGACGAGCCGGGTGATATTGCCGTGGCGCCGGGGGGCGCGCCACTGAATGCCGCCGGAGCCATCTTCGGGCTGCTGCTGATCATGGCGCTCGTACGCTTGCTGCAGGTCGCCGGGCTGGCAGCCACCTCGACCTTCTTCAATGTCTATCTCGACCAGGCACTCATGCTACCCACAGCGCAGATCGGTGCAATTATTGCGGCCGGGCGTCTGCTGGCGGTGCCGGCGGCACTGGCGACATCAACCCTCACCAATCGCTTCGGCACACGCTCGGTGGTGATCTGGGTAACCGTCGGCACGGCGCTCAGCATGCTGCCGATCGCCCTGGTGCCGCACTGGTCGGCCGCCGGGATCAGCTTCATTGGGGTGGTCGGACTCTCGTGGATCCGCTATGCGGCGTCGATCGTCTATTTCCTCGAACTGGTACCACCCTCGCGGCGGGCGCTCGTCTCGGGGGTGACGGAGATGGCCGCCGGTATCTGTTTCACTCTGGTGACATTTGGCGGCGGATTCGGGATTGCCAGCTTTGGCTACAACATCCTGTTCCTGGCCGGTGCCGCCATTACCGGGCTGAGTGCACTCGCCTTCTGGCTGGCATTCCGCAAGCGTGAACCATTACCAGGGTAAGAAAAGACTACCCCGGCATGCGCCGACGTAGTCGTAGAGGTGTGTATCCGGATGGTGTGCGGTATACCGCACACCATCGGCTGCAGTTATGAACGACGCGGATCGCGGCTGCGACCACTCGCTACCCGCTGCGAGCCGCGATCACTGTGCGGGCCGTCGCCATGGCGGAACCCCTCACGACGCGGGCCGTTGCTCCAACGACGTGGTTCGCTGCGCTGGCTACGATTGCCGTTGGTGGCCGGCGCACGCTGTGGCTGCGCAGCCGGGTGGGTCGGCAGCACCGGAACGACAATATCGAGCCCCTCGATCACACGCCGCTCAAGTGGTGCGCCAAGCGCCCGCTCGATCGTACGCACCATCAGATGATCACCCGGCGTAGCCAGGGTAAACGCATCCCCGGTGCGCAGCGCACGCCCGGTGCGGCCGATGCGGTGGATATAGGCATCAGACGTATCGGGCATGTCGAAGTTGATCACATGCGAGATCCGGCTGACATCGATGCCGCGGGCGGCAATATCGGTTGCAACCAGCACACGGTAGGTGCCGTCGCGGAAGCCATCGAGTGCCTGCTGGCGCTGGCGCTGCGAACGATTGCTGTGCAGGCGAGCCACCGAATGCCCCAGGCGCTCGAGCTTGGCCGCAACCCGATCGGCACGATGCTTGGTGCGTGTAAACACCAGCACCGATCCCTGATCGGCATGCGTCAGCAACTCTTGCAGAATGGTCAGCTTATCTTCCTCGGCCACCGGATAGATCGCATGCGTCACAGTTGCCGGCGGCTGATCGGTCGCAATCCGAATCGTCTGGGGATTGCTGGTCGCCGCAGCAACCAGGGCATCCACCTCCGGGCTCATGGTGGCCGAAAACAGCAGTGTCTGACGCCGTGCCGGCACGTGCGACACGATGCGGCGTACGGCGGGGGCAAACCCCATGTCGAGCAGCCGATCGGCCTCATCGAGCACCAACACCTGCAGATTCTGCAGGCGAACATAGCCACGTTCAATATGATCAAGCAGCCGGCCGGGGCAGGCTACGATAATATCAACGCCATTGCGCAGGGCGCGCTCTTGGGCATCGAAGCCGACGCCGCCATACACCGAGGCGCTGCGAATACGGCTTCCGGCACTCAATGTGCGCACGGTTGTCAGGATCTGCTCGGCCAGCTCACGGGTCGGTGTGATAATCAGGGCGCGGATCCCTCCGGCCGGCTCCTGCTGCAACCGCTGCAGTATCGGCAGCACAAACGCCGCCGTCTTGCCGGTGCCGGTCTGGGCCAGGCCGATCACATCACGGCCGGCAAGCACCACCGGAATAGCCTCCTGCTGTATCGGGGTCGGGTTGGTAAATTTCTGGCGTTCAATCTGCGCCAGCAGGTGCGGGCTCAGCCCGAGATTCGAGAAACTCAAACGATACTCCAATGCATATCAAACGAGCGGTTCCGCCTGACGGCGGCCGCAGCCATAGTGGTTGATATCGGCACGGAGAGACAGTGGGGAAGCAGCCGTCTCACTCGCTCGCGCGCGCGCACAACGTATCTATTCAGAGCGAATGAAGGTGCGGCGAACCATCAACGAGCAAGAGGCTCAGGGGGAGCAGACGATGCTCAATCGCAGTACCATACGTTGTCCAACTGCTTTAGTATACCATAATTTTGACGCTTATCATATAATAGATCTATCGGCGCAGCTGTTACCGCTATTCGCCGGCGGCAGTGGCAAACCTCAGACGCCATGCAGTGCTAGAAAGAGCGAGGCCGGGTTGTCGGATCAACTGGATGAACGATGCCCATGTGGCAGTGGGCGATCACGCCGGGCATGCTGTAATGCAGCCTCACCACGCCGGCATGCCGCCGAAGATAACACACGGCAGCTCCAATCACGGCTGG